>NZ_JBHGXH010000032.1:0-9441 GCF_041936445.1 Candidatus Darwinibacter acetoxidans
CTTTCTCCTCGACAAGACCTGCCGCAGGAACCCAGATTCCCGCCATCACCAGGGCGTAGAATACCAGCAGGGGCACCAGGCGGATGGCGATCGGCAGTCCGGCTTCACCTAGCTGGACGGTCTCGACCTCGACCGGGGCGGCGCCGCCCTCGATCCCGCGCAGCAGATCTATGGCGGTGACGCTGATGATAATGCGGTTCGAGGCCAGGCTCTCTCCGCCGATGTAGAACTCCAGCTTCGGCCTCCTCCCTGCCCGCACCGCCTCGTCAAAGCCGGCCGGCAGCACCAGCCCGGCGTCAAGATCGTTATCTTCAACCTGTTTCTTCAACTCCCCGGCATCGTCAAGCAGGGTCAGCTCGATCCCCTCCATCTGCCGGACGGAGGATGTTATCTCCGATTGAGCCCGGTCCACAATCCCCAGGCGAGGTTTGGGCTCAAAGAGAGAGCCGAAGGCTACCTGGAAGATGAACGTCAGCGCCACCGGCATGATCACTGCAAGCATAAAGAAGGGGTGGCGCGGCCCCAGCTTCAGATCCTTGCGCAGTATGCTCCAGATTCGATTCAGGCTCATAACGACTCCACCTTCCTTTTTAGAACAATCAAACTCGTCGCGAAGAGAACTGCTCCCCAGAGCAGCGCATAACCCAGGGAGTTTATGGACTCACTCCAGCTGCTTTTATGGATGGTCACGTTTGCCAGAAGGTCGGCGATGGGATAGCTGGGGATCACCCGGACCCACGCGGATGCGGTGCCGGGAAAAAGCACCGCAAATGCGGGAATCATCAGCGGCACGCTGAAGAGAAGAGCATAGATCAGCTGGTCCAGGAAATCCTTGCCGGCAGCGCCGATAAGCATGGCCACGCCGGTAAAGAGGAGCGACCCGAGCAGCATGATCGTGAGTAGAAGCAGCCAGTTGGCCGGGGTGAACGCCCCCACCAGCGCCAGGATGGTTAGTCCCTGGAGCAGGGCCAGGCCGGTGCCGAAAAGAGTCTTGGCGGCAAGAAAGTGCCACATCTTCATCGGGGTGACCAGCAGGGCGGTCACGGTGCGCTGCAGCAGCTCGGTCGAGATAAGCGAAGCCATGGCATAGGTTTCCAATACCAGGGCAAAAAAGGCCAGCAGCGGCCGCATCTTGTCGCGCATCGAAGCCTGTGCGCCGCTGCGGTCCGGCCCGAGGATGATGGTCTCCTCCGCGGGCAGCTCCACGGGAAGCTCCCGGCCGGCGAGCTGGTAGGCAATTTCCCGGACAAAGCTCTGCATGGCCTGCCTGATCTCTTCGGGCACATCGGCATTTGCATAAACTGTCACCGTGGTTTTCTCTCTGCCGGCTACACCGGCGATGAAAGAATCAGGAAAGGCGATGCCGATATCAAGCCGCACCCGCTGCGCATCTTTGGGCTTCTTCTCTCCGGCGGACTTGTCGCGCAAAATCAGGCCGTCGCCCTCCCTGGCGCGGTAAACTTCGAGCGTGCCCTCGACGGCGCGCCTGAGCTGTGCCGCGCTCTCCAGCCCGACCAGTTCCAGCCCCTCCTCGGCGAATTCCGTTTGCTCCAGCTCCTGCAGCATCTCTGCGGATGCTCCCAGCTCGCGCAGCGCATCCTTCCCCTCGTCAATGATGGTTTGCAGCGGAGGGGATATGGCCAGGTTTATGTTTTCCTCAACCCTGTCGGGAATGAGCCAGAAGAGGGACCCGAAGCAGGCCAGGACTAATACGGTTAAAACAACATAGACCTTGTTCCGCCCGTAAAGCCGGAGATCTTTTTGCATGATCGCACCAATGATTTTTCCAAATGAGCCTGGTGATGAGCGCTTCATCCTTCCAGCCCCCTGCCGGTCAACTGGATAAAGATGGACTCGAGCGTGGCCTCTTCCGTGTGAATGGTCAACAGCTCCGGTGAAGCGGCCAGTTCGGCCAGCCGTTTCGAGGTTCTATCGCCGTCCAGCGGAATATGTTCTTCGCAAACACCGCCGTCATCGCTCCGCAGCCGCACCCGCACCGCACGCTGCCCGTACTTGAGCTTGAGATTCTCGGCGGAGTCGAGAGCGACGATTTTCCCCTCATTAATAAAGGCAACCCGGTCGGAAAGCTGGTCCGCTTCCATCATGTTGTGCGTGGTCAGCAGGATCGCCGCCCCGCGGTCTGCTTCCTCGCGGATGGTCCTGCGGATCGCCGCCGCCGTGACCGGGTCCAGCCCGTCGGTGGGCTCGTCGAGAAAGAGAACCACCGGCTTGTTAATGAAGGCGCGCGCAATCATCAAGCGCTGGCGCATCCCCTTGGAGAAGTTTCTGACGCGCTCCCCGGCCCGATCGGCCAGGCCCACCCGCCGCAGCAGCTCCATCGAATCGGGTCTCCTGATGCCAAAGAGTGAAGCATAAAAGTTCAGATTTTCCAGCGCGCTCATCTCCAGGTAAAGGTTCTTCTCTTCAAAGCAGACCCCGATCTGGGCCTGCAGCGCGGGGTCGTCCCTGCCGATTTCCCGGCCCAGAATCTGCCCGCTGCCGCTCCCCGGCGCAAGCAGCCCGGTGAGCACCTTTATCGTTGTCGATTTGCCTGCCCCGTTCGGCCCGAGAAAGCCGAGGATCTCCCCGGGGAAAACCTCGAAACTGATGTTTTTAACAGCCTGCAGGTCACCGTACCAGTAGCTCAAGTTTTTAACGCTGATCGCCGGTTCCGCCATTTTTTCACCTTCCTTTTAATAAAAAAATGTTCCGGCCTGCCCGGACCGGTCTACTAGCAAATGGAGCATGTTTCCCGGCTGCAGCTAACGGTCAGGCTACGGCCCATCTCGGGGGGAATCATCCTTGAAGCGCCGCACAATGCTTTCCAGGCCGGCAATATATTCCTGCAGCGCCTCCATCCCCCCGGGGGTGAGGGAGACAGAAGTAAGGGGCCTGCGATTTTTAAACTTCTTGGTGACGCTGATATAGCCGGCTTCTCCAAGGCGGCGCAGCTGCACCGATAGATTGCCCGAACTCAACCCCAGCTTCTCCTGCAGCTCGCTGAACGAGCAGCTTCTCTTTGTTCCTGCCGCCAGGTAGGTCATGATCTGCAGGCGGACAGGTTCATGGATAATCCTGTTAAAATCTGTTTTGCCCATTACCCCGGCCACTCCCGCTAACTGCCCGAACCGCTCGGGCGGGCATAGAGGTAAAGTGCTGCCAGGATAAAGCCGGCGGAGAAACTTAGAACCAGCATGGCCGGGATGGAGAGCCGCTCTGCTGCAAAGAGGGTTAGCAGCCCCGCGGCCACCAGCCAGAAGCCCAGCAGGTAGACCCACTTCATGTAAAAGACCAGGCTCAATGAAACAGTGAACAGCCCGAAGAGGAGAGCAAGAACGGGCACCAGGTAGAGAGTCATCTCCTTCTGGTATAGGAAAAAAACAGCCAGCGCGATGGCAGCCAGGTGAGGCAGGCTCATCGATATAAACTGGGGTGTATAGATCTCTTTTATCAGTTTATAGAGGGTCATATTGCTTTTCACCAGCCGCGCGCCCCGTAAAAAGTTGTTTATTTTTAGATAGGCGGTAAGGGGGATGGACAGGGCCAGCAGGATCCAGAACAGCGCTTTATAGTGCGCAGGTGCAGCGGCAAAGGTGCCGTAATGTTTCACAAGAAGGTGAAAGGCCGCGGCAAAGAAGGCGATTAATATGCCGCCGATAAGCAGTACACCCCTCAAAAGACCGCCGGCATCAAAAAAGCGAAAGATGCCGCTGCTCTTGAGAAAAGCCTCCTTGATTGCAGCCAGGTCGGAAAGCACTTCGTCCAGGTTCGGAGCTTCCTTCTTCATGGCATCCACCTCGCTAATAGGGTTTATATCATAAACTAATTTATATTGTAATTAATATTTCCGGCCTGTCAAGTTTGTTTCTGTATGAATCCTGGGAAAAGGCAATTAAGGCATCCCTCAATTTTCTTCTTTCCTAAGAGACGGCGATTTGTTACTCTACAAGTTTCCCGATCAAGTTTTACTCGAAACCTTTGCCGCCGGCGATCAATGCCAGGTCAAGGAGTTTCACTGGCATCCGCGGGGAGAGGCCTTTGCCTATATTGCGGAATCCGGAGACGGTAAGTCAAAGTCACCGTCCCTCCGACTCAAAAAACATTTGACAAAGGTTGGATTAAGAGACCCGGTGGTGATCGTCTCTCCGGAAATAAAATCGCCGGCCCTGTTCGGATTCCTGCGGCCGAAGTTTGGGCGCCGTTCGCATGAAAACGTAGGGGCGGGCTTCCACGCCCGCCCGCATATTTTGATGCAGCCCCTACGACTCGCTTTCAGTAGGCGCGGGTGGCCCCCCGGTGGGTGCCGGTCCCAGCGAGCCGAAGCGGGTGGCCAGGGCTGCGCCCACCGCCAGGACAAATATTACCAAAGAGAAAAGGGAGCCTGCCAGCGGGACCATGCTGATTGCGCCGAGGATCAGCACGCCGAGGGCAATCGCCCCTAGAGGATTGACCGGGCTTGCGGAGGCGGCGCCAACTATTTTCCCTCCGACAAGCCAAGAAAGGCCCGTGTAGCCGAGAATACCGGCCAGCGCCAGCGCCAGCATTTCTACAAAAATAAGGGGGATGCCGATGATCGTGATCGCCAAGAGGATCATTAGAGGCACGGCCAGGACCAGGGCCAGCAGTCCCCAGCCGATGACCGCTCCGGGCCGGGAGATGACAGCATCCCCTGCAGATTGGACCTGCCGCGGGAAAAGGGAGAAGGTCAGCGCGGCCAGGGCGAACAGAACCACCATGTTCAACAGTCCCCGGGCCACGTGCCCGGGCCAGCTGAACGGCGAGATCCAGGGGTAAACCCTCCAGCCCCGGGGCCACAGCTTGATGTTGCTGAATGCAGAGCCAATTCTCTCAAATACGGTGGCCAGAATACCTCCGATATCCTCAAGGTCATCGAGGCCGTGGAAGCGATAACCGTGCGATCGGAACAGCCGGTCGATCTCGGCTTCGCTGAGCTCCTCGACCACCTCGATCGAGCCCGCCCGGGCCCCTTCGGCAGCTTTAACCATGCCCTCTTCAACATAAATTCGGCCCCCGACTTCACTTTCGGGGCCGAGCTCGACAATGCCGCGGCTGAGAGCAACATCCCCGCGAACGGTGCCGGTGATGTTCACTATCTTTCCCCGGCTGGTAACATTCCCCAGCACCTCGCCGGGAATACGCAGTTCGCCGAGGCCGCTGTTCATGTCGCCGGCAACCGTGCCCCTGATCCGGACCGCACCAAGCTCCGCTTCCACGTTGCCGCCGACGGCTCCTTCCACGATTACCTCGCCCATGCGCGCCACCACGTCGCCGCTGACAGTGCCTGTGATCAGCACCTGGCCCATGTTGGCCTCCACACTTCCGTTGACCTCTCCATGCACGGTGACCTGCCCCATGTTGCTGTTCACTTTTCCGTTGACCGTGCCGAGGATCAATACTTCACCCATGTTCACGGTGACATTGCCGTTTACCGTGGTGCCGCGAAGAATCTCCAGGCTTCCCGCGGCCTTGTTGATATCGCCCTCGATTATGTTTTCTTGGGCGGCGGCGCTTCCCGCGAGCAACAGCAAGGCCAGAGAGAGAAGTAAAGCCCATGTTGCCTTTTTCATCATTAACATTCCTCCACTGTTTTTAGTTTTTTCAGCACTGATATCTCCAGCAAAACAAGCAGCAAAGCCGGCCCGAGCAGCCAGGCCCGGTCAAGGCTTTGCCCCAGGTAAATTATCCTAAAAAAGGCGTCCATAAGCAGGCCGCAGCTCCTGGTCAGGCCCACGCTCAACCACCAGGACCAGTAACCCGGAACCAGCAGCAGCGCGGCCGCCCCGGTAACCGCGAACAGCAGCGCCGCGACAAGGCCCGCCGGGAAGTAACGGGCCGGGGCCATTCGAGCCTTTGCAAGGACTGCGTTGGCAAAGTCAGGCCGGAGCGCAGCGCCGGAGCGCAGGCGGCCGGCCAGCTCCGCCGCTTCCTTGATTTCATGGTAGACCGCCCGGCAGGCAGGGCAGCGCTCCAGGTGTGCCGCATACTGCGCCCCCTCTTCTTCTCCGTCCACCACGGCCTGCCAGGTCGGCGGTCCGGGACATTTTTTCAACGGTCATACTCCCCTTTCTGCAGCGCTTCACGCAGCATGATCCGGCCCCGGTAGAGCCTGTTTTTTACCAGGCTGAGTTTAAGGCCGAGAACCGCGCTTATTTCAGCGTAGCTTAGATCATTTACGTGCTTCAGGATCAGGACCTCCCGGTAGATCGGGGGCAGAGCCCGCAGCGCCCCGGCCAACTCCTGCTCTGTTTCTTGCTGCAGGTAAATATGTTCCGGCCCCGGCCCCGGGTCTGCTTCCGCTGCGACTCGTTCTTCCACCGGGATTTCCCGGGCGGCGCGCCGCCGGTTGCGGCAGAGATTCAGGGCGATGCGGAACAGCCATGGCCCGGCCGGCCTGCTCCGGTCGTAGCTTTGCAGCCCGGCGCAGGCGCGTAAGAATGTCTCCTGGGCAATATCTTCCGCCAGAAATCTGTCTCCCGTATACCGCAGGGCCAGGCGGTAAATCGAGTTCCCGTGCTGTTCCACCATTTCCCTCAACAGTTCCTGCGGCATCTGCCACCGTCCCTTTCCTTCCTCATATAGTAATACACCGCCGCGGTAAAAAAGTCTGGTTTGCTTCCAGGGCGGCAAAATATCTTGTCCATATCCAGATCCATCCCCCTAAAAAACGGAATGGGTGACTTTACTGGGCGCGAAGTCCGGGTCTTTATACGGGGAATTAACTTAGTTTGTTCCGGATGGCGTAGATGGCGAGCTGGGTGCGATCACGCAGCGAGAGTTTTTCCAGGAGGCGGGTGACATGGCTTTTAACCGTCCGCTCGGCGATGAAAAGGCGCTCGGCAATCTCCTTGTTGGTGAGGCCTTCCCCGATCAGCTTCAGGACCTCTGTCTCGCGGGGGCTGATCTCGCCGGCGGCGTGCGGCGGTGACTCATTTATCTCCCGCATCATGCGCGCCGCCGCCATGGGGTGGAGGGTGGGCTGGCCTGCCACGGCGCTGCGGATGGCCGCGGAAAGCTCAGCCGCGGAGATATCCTTGAGCAGGTAGGATAGCGCACCGGCCCGGATTGCCGGCAGCACCAGCTCGTCGTCGGGCTTGCTGGTGAGAACGATCACCTTTGATTCTGGACTGGCGGCAAGGCAGCGTTTTGTCGCTTCCACGCCGTCGATCCCGGGCATCACCAGGTCCATGAGGATGACGTCCGGTTTGAGCGTTGCGGCCAGCGCCTCCGCTGCGGCGCCGTCCGCGGCTTCCCCCGCCACCTTGATGTCCTCCTCCGTTTCCAGGTAAATCTTCAACCCTTCCCGGACCATGCCGTGATCGTCAACCAGTAAAACCCGGATCATCTAATTCGCCTCCCCCGTTTCCATCGGGACAATGACGGTGATCTCCGTTCCCCGGCCGGGAGCGCTTTCGATGCGGCAGAGGCCGCCCACGGCCGCCGCCCGTTCGCGGATGCCGCGCAAACCCACGGCCGTTGGACGGAACCCGGCATGAGGGTTAAAACCGGTACCGTCATCTTTTATGCTCAGCAAAATTCCTTCGCTTACCCGGGCGAGCTTCACCCTGATGCGGCCGGCCCGGGCATGCTTGGCCGTATTATTCAGCGCCTCCTGGGCAATCCGAAAAAGGCACTCCTCGGCCTGCGCGCCCGGCCGAGCCGACCGGTCTATGTCCAGCTCGGCTTCCCATCCCTCGCGGGAAGCCGTGCCGGCAACATATTCATGCAAGGCCGCGCCCAGGCCTTGCTGCTCCAATGACACTGGGCGAAGCTGCATGATCAGCTCCCGTGTCTGGCTGTGCGCCTGCCGGGCCAGCGTTTCGAGCGCTTCCAGCTCCTGCAGCTCCGCCGCCGCAATTTTTTCGCTTTCCTCCAGGCGGCGGCGAATCGCGGCCAGGCGCATGGCCAGCGCAAAGAGCTGCTGGTTGACCGTGTCGTGCAGGTCGCGGGCCAGGCGTGCCCTCTCTTCCAGGGTGGCGCCGCGGCCGGCCTCCTCCGCCAGCAGCCGGTTCTCTTCTGCCAGGTGGCGCAGCTGCCCCACCGCTGTCTCAAGGTGTCCGGCCATCAGGTTCAACCGCTCCTCCAGCCATCCCACTTCGTCGGGGGGACCGGGGCGGAGCCGCGCCCGCAGGTTGCCGCGGGCGATTAACCCGGCCATGCGCCCGGCCTCCCACAACCTCAACTTTACCGAACGGGCGATGATAAAGCAGGCCGCGGCTGCGGCCAATCCCAGGATTACACCGGCGGCTGAACCGGCGGCCAGGGCAGTAGAAGGACTGAGCCCCAGGGCGGTGCCCACCAGGTACCCCCCCGCCACCAGCGCCGGCGAGCAAATACCGGCTACCAGGCAAACAGCGGTGAGGCGCCACTGCAGCCCAAAAATACGCTCATGAGTCATCTTATATCTCCGGGAGAGGCCGGAGCCCGCACCACGGTGAGCTCTCCGATACCGAGCCTGGCATCAATGCGCAGGACAGCGGCGGCATTCTCGGCTGTAATTTTCCGCTGCAGCGACAGCCCGCCGAATCCCGACCGGTGCTCGTCCAGCAGCTGCAGCGTGCCGATTGAGACCGCAGTGTCCAATTCGGCGCTGACATGGTCCGGCAGGCGGATCAGCAGCTCTCCGATACTCATTCTAACCGTAATGGTGTGGGTGCCTTCGCTGATCTCGGCCGTGGTCAGGTCCAGGACAGCATCGCCGACACCGTGTTGGAGATCGAGATCCCCGTCAAGGATCCAGGATTCCCGCCCATGATAGAGATCGCCCATTTTTAGATGGTGCGTGCAAGAACGAGAGTTTTCTCTTGAAATTCGGCAGCGCCATTTGAACCAGGTTCTGCTGCCAAACATAATCGAGGCGCCCAGAGCGATCAGTAAAATAGGCCAGGCATTGCGGGTGACATCCGCGCCCCTGAGCGTAGTTACCCCGGCATTGAAAAGGATCTCAAAGAGACCGATGCCGCCCACCCACAAGCCTGTTCCCAGCAGAAGCCAGGAAACTGACCAGTGAATGTAGCTGAGCCGGACCAGGACCATGCCCAGGAGCAGGAGAACCACGGGCCAGAAAGCCAGGCCAAAATTGTAGATCCCAATCCCCTGCAACATGGCGGCCACTCCGATAAGGAACAATACCAGCCCCCAAAATCTTCGTTCCATAATATCTCTCTCCTTCATGGTCAACTGGCGGCTTGTTTTCGCTTCGCGCGCGCCGCCGCAACACCAGTTTACCGGAAAAACCGGGACGCGCACAGGTCCCGGGGTCGGATTTATGCATCGTTCTTAAGGACGATTTTAACGGATTCATTCGCCATGCAACTTTCGATCACCTACTTAAACCCTGCACTGTTAATCTTCTTATCGTTGCCACTTATAAAACCTCAAGATCAGGAGATAGTAACAAGGGGTGGCTCAAATGAAAATTAA
>NZ_JBHGXH010000033.1:0-10281 GCF_041936445.1 Candidatus Darwinibacter acetoxidans
TCGCCGTGGCCAGCGGAACGCATACTGCAACAGCCTTGGCGGGGAATTCGGTCTGGCGCGCATCAGGAGCGTCCGGCAGATGGACCAACTGCTCTCTGAAGCCTACCCAAGCAGATACATGAAACTTAACTGCCAATCCTATGAAATTCACGGAACCGTGGAGTTCCGGCAGCACCAAGGGACCATGGACGGGGAAAAGATCGCCAACTGGGTGGTTCTCACCCAGATGATGGTGGAGCGGGCCGTTGCGGGTAAAATCCGGATGAAGAGCGGTGCAAACGACTGGTTCAACCTGAAAAAGGTGATCCGGGGATATAAGTGGATGGGCGCAGACGAGACCCAGCAGGAAGCGGTCTCGTATTACAACAAGCGGCGGCAGGCCTTTATGAAGGCCGCTCTCACCGCTTCAGCGGAGTGATAAAAATGTGGAAGAAAGTTGGTACAATCTCAAAAGAGCACAAAGCATTGGTCCTCAATGTCGAGGGCTGGAAACTGGGTCGTATGGTGATCGGGGCTGAGAACGTCGTCCGTCTCATGAAAGGGGCAGAGGTCGAGATCAATTTCGTCCAGAACGAGTTCATTGGGTACGCGGGCCGTGCAAAACTGTCCTTCAGCCGAAAGGCGGTCAATATCTTCCCCATTGACATGGACCTTATTACTGTCCCGATATATCACGTGCAGGACGTCCGAAGCGGGAGGCGGGAGTTCGCCGTCCTCTCTCAGGTGAAAAAGGACAAGAAGAAAGAGAAGGCCCCGATCGACGGTGATCTGGACCACTCTTTCTAAGGAGGTTGGAAACATGGGAGAAATGGTAAGCAGGACGGGTAAAACCGTTAAAACAGTAATGTGCTGGAAACACTGGTCTGATGGCCAGAAGTGGATCGATCGGGTCATGAACTTGAAACCAGACGAGCCGTGGAGCAAATTCCCCTCCTCCTCTGTGGAACGCGGCATGGCGTCTGCCACGGTGGAAGAGGCGATAAAACTGGTAGAACCCGAAAACGGAGAAGAAATTCGCGAGAAATTCAAGAAGCACCTTAAAATGTCCCCGTACACAAACTGGAGTGGTGATTAAAATGGTGGTTAATGTTATCCTGAACGATGGAGCCCGGTATACGGGCGAAACGTATGTCGATGTGGTTCGCATGATGAAACTGGACTCGTACCTGATTCCGGCCACAAAGCGCGAGTATATGAACAAAACCGCTGAGCGGTGCGTCGTTTATCATGGCGAACCGATCCAGTATGAGACCGCGCAGGAGTTCCTGCACGAACTGGAGCGCGTGGGCGCGATTCGCAAAGTGTGGGAAGAGCAACCCTCTTCCCTTTTGGAGTAAGAATGGCCGTCCTGTTGGTTTTAAACGGCAAACTGGCCCTCAAATGCGATTACGAGGAGCGGTATGTGTCGCGGGAGCACGCTGGAACCCCGAGATGAAAGTGTGGGAATACCCACTGGTCACCCAAATCACCCAAATATTTCCGCATGCCAAGGTCTCAGGTGAGATCCGGGCGCGGCTGGACCGGAAGGTTGCCCGGCGGCAAGAGATGCTGGAGGCAAAGGAGGTCCTGTGGCAGACAGACGCTCCGCTACGGGATTACCAGAACCCCGGCTATGCTCACTACCTGAACAAGGTGAAGGGCGCAGCCATCCCCTACCCCACGCTAGACCGTAACCTTGTTGTTATAATGGACGATCACTTCCCGGGAGGAGTTCCACCTGCAGGGGCTAGACCAACCCACCATTATTCATCAGATCAAATTCTCCGATCGCTCCGACCCACCATTATTCATCACCTGCCGACTTCTCCCTCCACGAGGAAGGTAGCCAGTGCCTACGTAGGGTACGCTCCAACCCACCATTATTCATCACGGGGATAGGCCACCAAGGAGGTTTTGCTAGAAAGCGCCTGATTCCGAAAAGGAGCCCAAACTACGCGTACTACGCGTTTATACTAAAGTCCCTTTAAAAGGATAAATATAGAAAGTTTGGTATAAACGCGTAGTACGCGTAGTTTGGCCTTAGATTCAGGAAAGGGCCTCAGTTTGTAAAATCAGATAGCCGCAGCGCCCCCTCTCGTGGAGGGAAGAAACGTTCTCCGAATGACTGGCATATTCCACTTCCCACAATATGGTCTCCTTTCCTGAATCGAAGACTTTTCAGACGTTATCCGTGGTTCCGGTCCGCTCCTGCTACGTGCAAGGATTGCAAAACAGCGCACCGAACGGCTCCTTTTCCCGAATCTACGCGCGCTACGTCTACCGCTCAATTTATACAGGTTTTCCACTTTCCCAATACGTTTCAGAACAGTTCTGGGGAAACGCGTCGTGAACCTTAGCAAGCCTTAGTTCATGAAAAGAGTCTTCTTCCTCCACGGGAAGGGGGAGAGCGTCCCCTCCCCGCGCGTGGGATGGTGGCAACCTCTCCTCCTTCCTCCATCCTCCACGGGTGGGGGAGGTTCTCCCCACCACTCCTCCACAGGGAGGAAGCCACCATCCGATCAACGTGCTTCCCGGGAAGTCATGCCATTACCTCTTTCAATTCACGGCGCAATTCTGAATCCGCTCCTTTTCCAACAGTTTTCCCTCCGATCGTCCGACATGCTGGTGCTCTCTGTGGTGCGAGATTTCCATATTCTGAAGAGGTAGAGCGGAGTCCTCCGCTCCACCCACATGGGAACGAGGCCCGCTCACGGGGGAGGACATCCCCGATCATCGCGGCCCTTCCTCCCCAGCCGTTCTGATCCGGAAGGTGAACCTCTCCGTGTCGGGATAATCGTCGGCTCCGTCCTGCTTGAGCCGGATTCCAATCCAATACCGGACAGTGCCAGTTCCGTCCTTGAACAACGTTTTCATGATCTTGCCGAATGCGGTGCTGCTAAGAGGTTTCCGGCCCATATCGTCACACCAATCCCGGTATGCCGCGTACATATCGGTCTTGCTGGTGCGCTCCCCCTCCACGACCTCACAGCGCTCCTCCAGATATGCCCCGATCGGGTTGGACTGTAGCCGGTACGCTAGGAACGCCTTCTGTACGGCTTCAGGCCGCTCTAGTCGGCCCGTTGCCCGGTATCGGCGTAGACCGTCCAACATCCAGTTGAATATCCCGTTTCCTTCCTCTCGGAAGAGTTTCACCCCATACTCCGGTTGCCGTTTGGCTTCAGGGATGGTCGCCTGGAAGGGAATCGGCCAGATTCTGCGCCAAATCCCGTAATCTGTGCCCTTAATCTGGGGAAGGTGGTTTGTGGCTAGGACAATCTTGCATCCCGGCTCGAACTCAACGACCTCGTTGGAGTACAACGGTCGAGCAGCTATCTTATCGTCTCCGGTCACGCTCTTTATCAGCGCTTCGGCTAACGCAGCGTCCTGCTCGGGTTCCGTGCAGGTAACGAACCGGGCACCCTTGAGTTTGAGGATATCCGGCCGGGCTTGCCCTGCTCCACCACGGGAAAGCATCAACGTCTCCGCCTGAATATGAACCCGGTAATCGCCTAATACCATCCCAATAGCGCGCATCGTCTCAGATTTGCCGTTCTTGCCGGTTCCGTACCAAATCGACATGATCTGTTCCGGGTTGCGCTGTAAGAGGCTATACCCCATGAGCATCTGGAAACTGTCAATTAATTCGGTGTCTCCCTGGAAGATGGTCTCCAGGTGGTCAAACCACATGGGGCAGGTAGCATCAGGGTCGTATTCCACGTTGGACATCTTAGTGAGCAGATCTTCCTTGCGGTGCTCTCTAAACTCACCCGTTTCCAAATCTAGCGTACCATTCAGGCAGTTAAACAGGTTCGGGTGAGCATCAAAGACGTTTGCACTGGTTGCAACAATATGTTGGGCTCCCCGCACCATCGCCGTTCGTGCCGCTAGCGATTCGGATCGCATCGCCCACTTCGCAATAAGTTGCCGCCGTTCCAGATCCTCGGCCTCCGAAGCCTCCTGATAGATGTTCCGCGCCGTTTGGACGGCGAAATCCTCGATCTGGAGTTTGTCGTCCCTTTCCCAGTGTTTCCCCGTCCAAATGAACCAACTCTTCATCTCGGTGCAGTATTTGATCCGATCCCCGAAATAGTGAACCAGACGCTCACTATTCCCTGCATCGGTCAGGTTATAGGCTTCGTGCAGGTCCTCCGCCATCTCTTCGCTCAAGTCATGGTGGCATCGCTCACGGAAGGTCTGTGCCAGCGAAAGCACGTCCAGCAATTCCCGGGAAGAGAGTTGAGCGTCTCGGGGGAGCCGGCTGTTCCGTCCGGCAAGGTGGCTATCTGCCTGCAGGTCGCGTTCCAGACAATTAACCGCTATTTTGAATAATGCGCGCCTGACGGCCTCCTTCCGCTCTTCCGGGGGTTCTTCAGGGATTCCGTAAGCCCACACCGGGTCATCCGTCCGATCTCTACGCAGAATCCCGCCTTCGTCCCGTATCTGGGCTAACGTCTTCCCTTCTGCTAGCCGGAACGCTTCCCTCTCCCGCTCGGTGAATGTATCCAAATTAGTCATGGTTTCGCGCCTCCGCTAGCTTGCGCCTGCGTTCCGCCTTCATCCTGCGCCGGAAGTTCACCCGTTCCAGGTATCGAACCTCCGGGAAGTCTCTTTCCAGTTCGGCCACCAGTTTCTTGAACGCTTCGCTGTCGAACGGTTCGCCACACTCGATAATCCCGCGCCGAATCGCTTCACATCCGGCAGCATCGTAGCCCACTTCATGTCGGAAACAGTAGAACAACCCTTTCTCAGGGTCTATTGAGGTGTTGTCCCCGGTCGACGAATCATGGAACGGGCTGGCTCCCCGCACCTCCCCGTGTCGGGTAGGGTACGGGTTGACCGGCCACTCCACCTGCAGGTTGTACCGCTGTGTTATCAAGTTGGTGGCAGCGTTCCGGTACGCTTTAGGTTTGATTGACAGTTTGTGCGCTTCAGGCTTGATTCTGTCCACCAGCGTGGTGATAGCGTCCCACGATACCGTTCGGAACGAGGTATTATGAGTAATGGCGTACAAGTTACCGTTCGGATGAAGCGAGCCTGGCCCTACACAGAGCCCGCAGGTCTTCTCCGTCTCGGCAGGGAAATAGACCTCGAACACGCCATCGACGTTGAGTTTCCTGCCTGCCCACTCTCGGGGGTAATCCGGGCACCTCACGACCGCGCGATACCTCCGGGAGTCCGGCCATGCACTGTACGTGAAGGTGTTCCGGGTTAGGCTGGGACCGCCTACCTCGTAGAACCTTTCGGCGTCGTCCACGTCCAGGAAGAGGGTGTGCGAGCCCGGAGCCGCGTACACACTGTAGTTCCCTCCGTTATCGAGGTGGAACTGGAGCCGCTTATCGTCATATCGCATACCTTTAGCCACCAGGTTCCAGCCGTGCATGTGTGGTGCTTTCTCCCCGCGCGGAACGGGCACGAAGAGGAAATCATCGCGCATGAATTGGTTAGGAATCCTGGCCATGTCAGCACCGTTCCTTAATTTCCTGCTTGAGCAGTTGCCGGTCAACGTTAAGCCGCTTAATTAGGGCTATCCGTATTTCGCGTGGAATAGATGGCTCTTTCCGGAACCTGTCCTGCAACTGCTCGATATAGCGTTTCTCCCGGCAGAGTTCCGCGAACGTCATCAACTCGTACATCGTCAGGCCAACCTCACGTAGCGCTTCAGTTCGTCCCGGAGCAGGTCCTTCTGCACATAGACCTCGTCTATCGCACCAGAGACCTGCTTGATCTGCTCTTTCAACTCACGGAGGATCGGTTCGCTCTTCTTCCGGTATGCTTTCAACTCCGCTTCCGCGCCTGCAAGCGTAGCCTCCAGTTCCGCTGTCCGGCTCGGAATCGTGTTCCTCTGCAGGTTCTTCTTCGCTTCCTCGACCCGATCACTCCTCTGGTTGAGCGCTCTCCAGATATCTCCCCGCTTGAACTGGAGTTGTCTCTTCTTCTGCAGGAGATTCTGTTCCTGGACATCGAGCCGGGGCAACTCAACGTTGAGTATCTCTTCAGGCCTACTCTCGAGAAGTTCCGCCTTAATCCAAACTTGCTGGTTACGCGCCATTCTACTTACCTCCTTCGGCGTCCTGTGCTGTCACGTTCCAGGTTCTGCCTGGGCCGGCTCCGTCCGAGCGAATCGCGCTCGGCGTCCTGTCGCAGACGGCCATAGAAGTCCCGTTCGTTCTCGATCTGCTCTTCGTGCAGCCGGTCCGACCACCAAGCCTTCTCAGCCTGGTCTTCCTCGTACGAAGGCAGGAACTGGTCAACTATCTTCCCGAACACAGAGAGAATGTGCTTCTTCTCCTTCACGGAGAGGGTACACTCCTCTTTCATCAGTTCGTCCGCGTAGTACCCCATTCTCTTGATCATGGCAAGTTCAGAGTTCTTCTCGGCCTGGAACACCAGATCTTCAGCCATATGAGACAACCAGATGTCCTTAACGCTCTGTTCGCTTGCCTCACTCAGCCGCTGAGCGTTCAGCCAACTTAGCCCTATTTTGAACGACTCTATGTTGTGAAGGGCTGGCGAATGCACACCAGATTTGTAACAGAACATAGTTCTGGTTCCCTTTCCGACATAGAGGTTCTGTACCGTCCTCGATTTCTTCGACACTAATCCAGTCATATACTCTACGCTCCTTATGTTCTAGGAACACCTTCTTCATTTCCTTATAAGTACATATACTCATCGTTTGTTTCGTAATCGGAGTCCAATTATTCAAGAAAGTTTAGAAAAGTTTAGAAACCGGTGAGTATATCACGACACGTGTCGAGCACGTGTCGATAGCATGAGTAGAAAGAAGGTTACCTTGACCATAGATTCGGGAGCGCTCGCCTGGGCTCTGGGCCGTGAAATGGGTCAGGAAAGGGCCCCGATGACTATATATAGTGTGGAGGCCTTATTAAGTTTTGTAGGAAAGTTGTAAAAAGGTGAAAGAAAATGACAAATGAAGTACCTGCAAGAACACAGCCGGAGGCGGTAAGAATGGCGCGTTGTGAGATTTGTGGGGTCCCCATGGACAATCTGGCTGTGGTCGAGATCGATTACAGTCGCGAGCGCTTGCTCCTGTGCCCGGCGTGCACGGCACTACCCCAGTATGTCGCGTGCCGGCAGACCATACACCCAGACGACGTGCAGTATTGCCACGTTCACCGGGGAGAGGTCTATTGCGAGACCTGCTACCGGGGAATGGTGGCAGAGCAGTGCCACGAGTGCGAAGAGTGGTATGACCGGGACGAGATGAGCTGGGTCCAGTATCCCGATGGGGAGGAGCGGTGGGTCTGCTGCGACTGTCGGGATTCGGAAACCGTTGATTGCGAAGATTGCGGCGAGACATTTCATTATAGCATGGTGGAAGATGGCTACTGCCTGTCCTGTTATCATGAGAACCACCGTCTGTATCCCTACGATTATAGCCCAGAACCGGATTTTCACGGCATGGCGACCAACAACCGCTATTATGGGCTGGAAATCGAGGTGGATTGCGACCGGTGGGGCAAGTATGACGTGGATTTTGACGGGTTGATGGAGGAACTGGAGGCGTATAACGACCTGATCTACTGCAAGTACGACGGGTCCCTTCACAATGGGGTCGAGATCGTTACCCACCCGTGCTCCTACCAATACTTGATGGAGAAGCCTTATATCAGGGAGATCTGTCAGGTGACCCTCGATCACGGCTACCGGTCCCACCACACCACCACCTGCGGATTGCACGTCCACATCTCCAAGGACGGCTTCGGGGAGGACCGGGAATTGGGAATGGCGAAGTTTGTGTTCATGATTGAGAAATTCTGGCACAAAATGGTCAAATTCAGCCGCCGGAACCGGGAGGAACTGGAGCGGTGGGCGTCTCGGTACTGCGAGCCCACTGAGCCAAATACCGAGACAGTAACCTCAATCTACAACAAAGCCAAGGATATTAACAGTCTAGCGCGATACAAAGCAGTGAACATGAGAAATGCGGACACGGTTGAGGTCCGAATGTTTAAAGGGACCTTAAGAATCGATACCATCAAGGCGTCCATCCAACTGCTGGATATCATGGTGGATCAGGCGTGTATCCGCCATGTTGAAGAGATTCAGGACATGAAGTGGCACGAGATCGAGGAGATCGCCCGCTCAGGTGCGTACCCCGAACTGAGTGCCTACCTCGACAAAAGGTGATGAAAAATGTGTATAATCGTCTATAAGCCTGCTGGCGTTGAAATGCCAGCCAACACCATCTTAAAAAACTGTTTCGAGAACAACCGGGACGGAATCGGGTTGATGTACCGAGAAAAGACCAGCAAAGTACGTGTCTTGAAAGGGTTCATGACTTTGACCCATTTCAACAAAGCCTTGAAGAATCTCGGTAGGAATACCGATCTGCTCAATACGGACGTGGTAATACATTTCCGGCTGGCAACCCACGGTACGGTCGTGCCCGGGAACTGCCACCCGTTTCCGGTCACCAGCAGTTACGCCCGGATGCAGGCCACAGATTCGCTGGTGAACAAGGCTTTGGCCCACAACGGGATATTAATGGCCTATGCACCTCCAAAAGAGCTAAAGGTGTCTGACACCATGTTCTTTATCAAGAAGAACTACAAAAACATCAACCGGGCCTTAAACGGGGCGCAAGGCAAGTTTGTCCTGATGGAAAAGACCAAAACAAGTGTATTTGGTGATTTTGTGCAGAGTGAGGGTGTATATTACTCAAATAGCACCTTTATGCCCACCTTTACACACCATCACAACTTTAAGCCGCGCGCCAAGGCAAACACCCCAGAAGTTATGGTGCAGTGCTGCGACTGTGGTAACAGGATTCCGCTCTCAGGTGCTTTTCACCTGAAGGGGCGGGACCACCTCTGTTCCGAGTGCTACTACGAAATGCTGTACGATTGCATGGAGTTGTGCGACGAGTGTGGCAAGATCGTCCCTGCATCCAAAATAACCTACAAAAACCGCAAATTTATCTGTGAGGCTTGTGCAGAGGCCCTAAACGTCGATTGGTGGGAATTACAATGTCTGTAATCCTAATGATTGGCGAAGACAGCGGGGTTGTCATAAGGGCCACCTCTTACAAGGCCGTTGCCATGGCAGCGGCCATACACATGAATTTCGAGGTTGACATGATTCTTGTGGACGGGATCGAGGCTCATCCAGCCCAGATTGTCCACATGGTGGCAAATGGAGGCTTAAAATGAGGTATATTCCTTTCAGGAACAAGGTGTGTGTATTGTTTGACAAAGACGAGGCGCGCCTTTACGGTGCGCCCAAACAGTCAACCGGGATCGTATTGTTGCCACTTCAGGAAGCGGCGCTAGATCACTCCTGCAGGTGGGAGCACCTCTCCTACGACAGGGTTCTGGACGTTATGCGCCTGAGGAATCCACTAATCTACCGGGAATACATGATTCATGCCCGGCGGATCCTGCGTCCCCTCCTTGAGAACGACCCAGTCAAGGCCCGTTTCTGGGCGCGCATGGCCAGCGGGCCGCGATCTGAGATCCGGACCTGCATATCGTCTTGGGGGAAAACAAGGGCACGACCCCGGAGGAGTGGGGGTGGGTCCTCGAAACTCTGAGAATCGCCGGTATAATTGCGATCTTGGGACTCTGGTGTGCGGTTTCGATATTCGCGATCAGAATACTGGCATACTAAAAGGGGTGAATAATCGTGCCTGATTGCCAATCTGGCTGCAAACTGTGGCACGTCACGGCCCCGCTCAGGGGCCGATGACTATATATAGTATGTGGGCCTTCTTAGTATTGTCGAGAAAAGTTCAAGAAAGTTAAAGAATCAGGTGAATGAAAAATGTCCATCAAGAAGAACTCGGGATTCAACAGGAACCGCACGTTTGGAATCGAAATCGAGGGGCTTTCCCCGGTTGGCCGGGAGCGTCTTGCCCAGATCCTGCAGCATGCGGGGGTCCAGTGCCACTACGAAGGATACAACCACCGTACCCGGAGCCACTGGAAGATCGTCACAGACGGCTCGATCATCGAGCAGAACGGGGAGTACGGCTTCGAACTGGTCTCTCCACCGCTCCGGGGCGCTCACGGGCTGGAGGAGATTAAGAAGGTCTGCAAGGTCCTGAACGAGGCCGGATGCAAGGTCAACCGCTCCTGCGGGCTCCACGTGCACCACGATGCGAGCGATTACAATGTTGAGGCTTTCAAGAACCTTTACGCGATCTACATCCGGTATGAGGCTGCTATCGACGAACTGGTAAGCGAATCTCGCCGTGGCCAGCGGAACGCATACTGCAACAGCCTTGGCGGGGAATTCGGTCTGGCGCGCATCAGGAGCGTCCGGCAGATGGACCAACTGCTC
>NZ_JBHGXH010000034.1:0-10384 GCF_041936445.1 Candidatus Darwinibacter acetoxidans
GTATAATGAAATGTGCCAAAAAAAGTTTTTTTATGATCGAGGTGAGGAGGGAGATCATGAAGTCCACAGGCATTATCCGCAAAGTTGATGACCTTGGTCGTATCGTGTTACCGATAGAGCTCAGACGCAGCTTGGGCATTGCAGAACAGGATCCCCTGGAGATATTTGTGCAGGAAGACAACATCGTTCTGCGTAAGTATTCGTCGGTCTGCATTTTCTGCGGATCGGATCAGGACGTGGAGAAGTACATGGAAAAGGGCATCTGCCGGAAGTGCAGAGCTAATCTTCAAGCATAAGCCGTAAGGCTAAATCATAGACGTAGTTTTTGGGAAGGCGGTATTCTTCACTCACCCGTTTAACGGCGCTTTTGCGACTGAGTCCCCCTGCGGTAAGCCGCTGCAGGGCCCGAAGGATATCGTCTTCGTCTATTTCCTGCGCCTGCTCTTCCGCCCCGGCCACGGTGATCACAAACTCACCCCGGGGCTTGTTTGTTTGGAAGTGGTCCATAAGCTCGCTGAGCCTGCCCCGCCTGGTTTCTTCATAGAGTTTGGTGAGCTCCCGGGAAATGCTCGCCCGGCGATCGCCCAAAACCGCCAGCACATCCTGGAGCATCCCTGTGAGGCGGTGGGGCGCCTCGTAAAAGATGATGGGATAGGGCAGGTCCTTCAGCTTTTCCAGCTCCCGCCGGCGCTCCCTGCTGCGGCTGGGGAGGAAGCCAAAGAAAAGGAAGTGGGGGCTGGGCAGTCCGCTGAGCAAAAAGCCCAAGAGGGCCGCGTTGGCACCCGGCAGGACCTCCAGGGGAAGTCCAGCCTCAATCACTTCCTTAATTAAGAAGGCGCCTGGATCGGATATGCCCGGCATGCCAGCATCGCTCACCAAGGCAAGGCGCTGGCCCTGCCGCAGCCTCTCCAGGATCTGCGCCGTCTTTTCTTTTTCGTTGTGTTCGTGGAGGCTTTCCACGGGACGGGCAATCTGAAAGTGGCGGAGGAGCTGGCCTGTGCGCCGGGTGTCCTCCGCCAAGATCAGGTCAACCTCCTGCAGTACCCGGAGGACCCGCAGGGTAATATCTTCCAAATTGCCGATGGGGGTTGGACAGACATAGAGCATGGCTACTCAGCCTTTGCTTCCTGTTGCG
This sequence comes from Candidatus Darwinibacter acetoxidans, assembly GCF_041936445.1. Taxonomy (NCBI): domain Bacteria; kingdom Bacillati; phylum Bacillota; class Clostridia; order Candidatus Darwinibacteriales; family Candidatus Darwinibacteriaceae; genus Candidatus Darwinibacter; species Candidatus Darwinibacter acetoxidans. The sequence goes on from NZ_JBHGXH010000034.1 coordinate 1,136, forward strand.
CCTTGGGCTTTTTGCGCCTGGGGCGCCTTTTCTTCTTGCTGCCCGGCGCCTTTTTGGCTTGGGCGGCAGGTTTAGCCTCGGCCGCGGCCTCTTCCGCTTTGGGCTCCTTGTCCTTGGCCTTCCGCTCCTTCTTCTTGGAACCCTTGGAAGAGCGGCGCTTCTTGGAGCGGGATTTCTTGCGCTTGGCAGGCTCTTCAGGCTCCTCCGCCACAACCCGCTCGATTTCCGCCGCCTCCACCATGAGCTGGTAATCCACTTCCGCTACGCCGTCCACCTGCAGCAGTTCGGTGTAATAGTCGTCTTCGGATTCCACATCTTCATAGAACTCCTCGGGCAGCAGCTCTGGAACGCCTTCTCCGAAGGTCTCCTTGAACTCTCGATAGGCCTCGCACTCATACTTCAGGCAGCACATGAGCCTGCCGCACAAACCGGAGATCTTGGAAGGGTTCAAGGACAAATTCTGATCCTTGGCCATGCGGATGGACACAGGCTCGAACTCGCCCAAAAACGTGGCGCAGCAGAGGTCCCGCCCGCAGGGGCCCAGACCGCCGATGAGTTTGGCTTCATCCCGCACCCCCACCTGCCGCAGTTCAATCCTGGTGCGGAAGATGGAGGCCAAGTCCTTCACCAGCTCGCGGAAGTCAACCCGCCCATCCGCGGTAAAGGAAAAGATGAGCTTGCTCTCATCCAGGGTGTACTCCGCTTCCAAGAGCTTCATGGGCAGGCCATGTTCTGCGATCTTGCGCAGGGCGATCTGAAACGCCTCCTGGGCCCTCCGCTTGTTTTCCTCCACACGCTGGTAATCTTCGGAAGTAGCGCTTCTAATCACCTGTTTCAGGGGCTGGACCACTTCCTCTTCCGGCACCTCCCGCGGTCCAATCACCACTCTGCCGAATTCCACGCCCCGTGCGGTTTCCACGATGCAGCCGTCGCCGGCTGCCATCTGCAGGTCTCCAGGGTTGAAGTAATATATCTTACCGGCTTTTCGAAACCGGACTCCTACCACGGTTACCATTAAGTCAACGCTCCTCTTTTCATCATTAGCAAAAGATAGCCTAAACAAAAGCGGATTCTACCGTTGCCAGCAATTGCCTTTTTCATGTCTAGAATCGTTTCAACAAGCCCAAACAGCGCCTCGCTGCTGTACAGTGCACTGATCTCCTGCAGTTCCCGCTCATAGCCTGGGTTGTACAGGGGAAGATCCAGCTGGTTTTTCACCGCAAGGAGATCGCGGTGCCACTCAAGGATCACGTCCAGTTCCTGGTCGATTTTCTCCCGGTTTTCTGGCCAGCTCTGGCTGAGCCCCAGTACCGCAGCGTAGCTGGCCCGGGGCACTTTGATCAGCTTGTCAATAATGGCCTTCCTTTCCTGCAAGAGCGGACCTTCCAAGTAAGCCAGGGCCCGTCCCAACGATCCTTGGGCCAGTTTAGCTATGGTGCGGATCTGCCCGTCCTCGGGACTGAGCTGGCTGCGCTGGGCCAGCCAACGGCAGATCTCCTCCTCGGGAATGCGCCTGAACTGGACATGCTGGCAGCGGGAGACAATGGTGGGCAGCATGCTTTGGAGCTTGGTGGTGGTTAAAAAGAAGTGGGTGCCCGCAACGGGCTCCTCCAAGGTCTTGAGCAGCGCATTGGCCGCCTGGATGGTCAAACGTTCCGCATCGAGGATCAGCCACACCGTACTGCCTGCTGCGGCCAGGGCCGCCTGCTGACGAAGGCTGCGGATCTCATCTATACCGATGGACCCCTCTCCCCCCAGAACCTGCAGGGTAGAAAGGCCGCCCTTTCTCTTGGCCAGTTCCTGGGCCACTGCCCTGGCCACCGTCTCTTTGCCCACCCCTTCTTCACCGGAAAAAAGATAGGCATGTCCCAAGGAATCGGTGTCCAAAGCACGCTTTAAGATGGCAACTGGAACGGCTTGACCGATAATCTGCTCCAGGGTCATGTAACACACCTCAAATGTGCAGGTCCAAAAGGAGGCCGCGGATTTCATCCAAGCGGCTCACCAGCTCCAGGGGCGAAACCTGCTTAGCCAAGAATTCCCGGGTGAGTTCTTCCAACTTCTCGTCAATCGTTTCCACCACCATAAACAAACGCCGCCGCCCCTGGGGATCGTAAAAAGTGCTCTCCCGCACTTCATACGCCTGCCGCATCAAAAAGAGCAGCAGCTCCCGAACCTTTTTCTTGTAGCGGATTAGATTGGCCAAAACTGGGCTTCTCACCAGCTCCCGGGCGAAGCCATCGATCTCCGCCAGGGCGGCGGCCAGATCCAGCTCCTGGGCCTGTTCCGCCCGGAGCACTTCCCCAAAGGCCTGCTGGGCAGGGGAACTCTTGGCCCGCCTGCGGCTTTTGAGCACAGATCCTTCCCGGCGCGAACCAGCCTTGCTGACCCTCAAATCCGCTCAAACCTCTCCACATCCACGCTGAAGACGGTGGCTCCTCCCACGGAGACAGCTGGATCGCTCTGCTGCCTGCCTTTGCAGGTCTTTTTGATCAACTCCAGCAGCGCATCCAGCCGCTCATCTTCCACCCCGATGAGCAGCGTGGTGTTCCCCGCCCGCAGAAAGCCGCCTGTACTGGCCAGCTTAGTGGCGCGGAAGTCGTTTTCCATTAAGGCTTCAATCAAGGCAGGCACATCCTGATCCTGCACAATGGTGACCAGAAGTTTCATAGAACTTCCCCTTCCATGGCCCTCAGCACCCGGGCAGCCACCTCTTCCCGGGTCCCTCGGGCTGAGACTACCTTAAACCTCCCGGGATCAGCTTCAGCCAGGGCCAAAAAGCCCTCCCTCACCCGGCTGTAATATTCCAACGTGCGCTGGGCAATGCGATCCCTTTTGGTCCTGGCCAGGCAAAAGGCGGGATCCGCGTCCAAATAGATGGTCAAATCGGGCACCAAACCCCCTGTGGCCCAGTGATTCACCGCCCTAATGGCCTCCAGCTCAAGTCCTAGACCGTAACCCTGGTAGGCCAGGGACGAATCCACAAAACGCTCGCAGATCACCGTCTTCCCCGCGGCCAAAGCCGGCCGCACCTTCTCGTGCACATGCTGCGCCCGATCGGCTGCGTAGAGGAGAATCTCGGTCATGGGAGACAGCTCCTTGTGGCTGGGGTCCAAAAGCAGCTGGCGGATCTTCTTACCCAGTTCGGTTCCCCCGGGCTCAGCCGTGTGTACAACTTCATGCCCCTGCTGTTCAAAATGGGCCTTGAGGAGCAGAGCCTGGGTAGTCTTACCAACCCCATCCACACCCTCTAGTGTTATGAACAATCCCTTGCGCATACCAGATTCTCCTTACCGTACTGTTCTGCAGAGACTCCCGTTCTCCTTTAATACCAGAACCTTTTGCTCTGCTGCCATCCCCCTGAGGGACCAGCCCAAACCGGCGCACCACAGGGCGTACTCCACGATTTCAGGGGTAAAGACCTCGCCTGGAACGATCAGGGGTACACCCGGCGGATAGGGGGTGAGAAAGCCTCCGCTGATCCTGCCCGCGGCCTCAGCCAGAGGAATCTCTTCCTTATCCTGGAAGAATCCCTCCCGCAGACTGAGGGCGGCCGGGGGTAGGTCTGGAAACTCCACCTTGTAACGGGGCAAGGGCTCGCGACCTAGGTGGGCCCGGCGTGCCACCACATCCCCCACGGCTTGTACCAGCCGTGCTGCGCTTTCGGGCGTATCTCCTACTGAAATTAAAGCTAAGACATGGTAATAGTCGCTCAGCTCTACCTGTATATTATAATCCACCCGCAGGATCCGCTCAACTTCCTTCCCGGTGAGGCCCAGCTCACGCAGGGAAAAGACAATTCTGGTGGGATCCGCATTGAGATGCTCTGGCACCACTTCCACGTTAGGTAGTGCCGCCAGCTCCCGGGCGCACCGCCTCCCTAATTCCACCGCCCGTTCCACCAACTCCCTCCCCTGCAGGGCCAGCACTCTGCGGACTTCGTCCAAAACAGCCAGCAGCACCAACGAAGGGCTGGTGGTCTGCAGCACCTGGCGGGCTTGTACCACCTTGGCATACCAAAAATCGTTGTTGCAGTGCAGCATGGAAGACTGGGTGAGGGCGCCTAGGGTCTTATGGGTGCTCTGCACCACGGCATCGGCCCCGCACTCCAGCCCTGTGGCGGGTAGCGCCGGAGAAAAACGGAAGTGACCCCCATGGGCCTCATCCACAAAAAGCAGGGTGCCGTACCTTTTCGCCAGCTGCGCCAGCTCCGCCAGGCTGCTAACCGTCCCGTAATAGGTGGGATGGGTTAAGACCAGGGCCTCCGGCTGCTCCCTGGCCAAAGCCTGGGCCACTTCCTCCACCGCTGGCGGTAGGGGAATCAGCCACTGGGAATCGAAAGCGGCGGGAAGGTAGACTGCCCTGCCCTGGGCTAGGACCAGGGCGGAGTAAACAGCTTGGTGGGAAAACCGGGGGATGAGAACGGAACCCTTCACAGGCATGAGTAGGTAGTGCAGCCCGCCGGTGGTTCCGTTGACCAGAAACAGACTGCGGCGGGCCCCAAACAGCTCCGCGGCTAGCTCCTCAGCTTGCGCCAGAGCCTTGAGGAAATCATGGTCCAGCTCTGGGGCTTCCACCATGTCCGAGGGATCAAGTGCAAAAAGGCCTTCGCCCAAGACTTCCCCCAGCCTGGCAAAGGCACCCGGCCTCAGTTTATGTCCCGGTGTATGGAAAGGAAGGACCCCTACCCGCGCGTAGGCAGTGAGAGCCTCCCAAAAAGGCGCTTCATTCTGGTTCAAGGTGTTCCCCCTCCTTGAGGCGGCGGTCACGGGCTGCTTGGAGCTGCCTCCGCCACAGGCGGCGCAGGGCCATGACGTAGGCCCCATACTCAGGCTGATCGGCGGTGACCTCAAGCATCTTCCTCTGGCAGCTCGGGCAGATGGTGGCTCCCCAAAACTCCAAACCGTCCCGGTCAACGATCCTGCGGCAGACCAAGCACTCCATAACCCTCACCTCCCTGCATGCTATTCGTGCAGTGCTTTCCACGTGTAGGTCCACAACTCCTGCCCGGAGAGCTAACCGCTCTGGGCCTCCGGCCACAGCCTCACCTACTTCTCAAGCCCGATGCAAAATGGGTTTAGGGCCCGTTATCCAAAAACTGTAGACTTGTTATACTGCAGGCAAAGAGGAAATTGAGGGGGGAACCGCCGTGCTGCCCGTAACCATAACCATGCTGGAAGCGTACACTAAAGGCCGCAGACCCGAAAGTTCACTGCAAATTAGAGTCAAAAGGCCCAGTAAACGCAGGCTTCCCTTAGGCAGCAAACGCTGGTCTGAGGAGCTGCGCAGGCAGTGGATCGAGCCCGAGTTCACCACCTAACCCGGTTGCCGCAGGGAGGCAGCAGATACCGGCCAAGGAGAGTAGCCACAAGAGGCGGAGTCGCTCCGCCTCACAGCTCGGTAACACCACATCTGCCGCCGGCCAGGGAGGCGCGCCCGGGGAAAAATGGAGCAGAAGCAATAAAAAAACCAGTCCCGCTGACTGTGAGCGAGACTGGTGAACATAGTTCCTGGCAGCGAGCTACTCTCCCACCACGAGATGTGGCAGTACCATCGCCGCTGAAGGGCTTAACTGCTGTGTTCGGAATGGGAACAGGTGTGGCCCCTTCGCTATCGCCACCAGGAAAATACCTTCAAAACTGCACAACATGATGCGATATCTCTTAAGGTCAAGCCCTCGAACCATTAGTACCGGACAGCTCAAGCCATCACTGACCTTACACCTCCGGCCTATCTACCTCATCTTCTATGAGGGGTCTTACCAGCTTAACGCTGTGGGAGATCTCATCTTGAGGTGGGCTTCGCGCTTAGATGCTTTCAGCGCTTATCCACTCCGCACTTGGGGTGCCAGCCGTGCCCCTGGCGGGACAACTGGTAAGCCAGCGGTGCGTCCATCCCGGTCCTCTCGTACTAGGGACAGATCCTCTCAAATCTCCTACGCCCGCGACAGATAGGGACCGAACTGTCTCACGACGTTCTGAACCCAGCTCGCGTACCGCTTTAATGGGCGAACAGCCCAACCCTTGGAACCTACTACAGCTCCAGGATGCGACGAGCCGACATCGAGGTGCCAAACCTCCCCGTCGATGTGAACTCTTGGGAGAGATAAGCCTGTTATCCCCAGGGTAACTTTTATCCGTTGAGCGATGGCCATTCCACGCTGAGCCACCGGATCACTAAGCCCGACTTTCGTCCCTGCTCGACTTGTGGGTCTCGCAGTCAAGCTCCCTTTTGCCTTTACACTCTTTAGTGCGATTTCCATCCGCACTGAGGGAACCTTTGGGCGCCTCCGTTACGCTTTAGGAGGCGACCGCCCCAGTCAAACTGCCCACCTGACACTGTCCCGCAGCCGGGTCACGGCATGCGATTAGAATCCCAGCCCTGGAAGAGTGGTATTCCACTTCTGACTCCACCTATACTAGCGCACAGGTATCTACGTCTCCCACCTATACTATACATCCAAAACCAAAATCCAATATCAGGCTACAGTAAAGCTCCATGGGGTCTTTCCGTCTTGTTGCGGGTAACCTGCATCTTCACAGGTATTGCAATTTCGCCGAGCCCCCCGTTGAGACAGTGCCCAAATCGTTTCGCCATTCGTGCAGGTCGGAACTTACCCGACAAGGAATTTCGCTACCTTAGGACCGTTATAGTTACGGCCGCCATTGACCGGGGCTTCGGTTCTGAGCTTCGCTTGCGCTAACCCGTCCCCTTAACCTTCCGGCATTGGGCAGGCGTCAGCCCCTATACATCGTGTTCCCACTTCGCAGAGACCTGTGTTTTTGTTAAACAGTCGCTTGGGCCTCTCATCTGCAACCTGTTCCTGCTCGCTTTGCTTCCTAGCTCACAGTCTACAGGCACTCCTTCTCCCGAAGTTACGGAGTCATTTTGCCGAGTTCCTTAACAGGGGTTCTCTCGCTCGCCTTAGGATTCTCTCCTCGCCTACCTGTGTCGGTTTGCGGTACGGGCACCCTTACACCTCGATAGAGGCTTTTCTTGGCAGTTCGGGATCAGTCAGTTCGCTACTTAAGTTCGCTCCCATTCGCGTCTTGGGCTTTCTGTGAGGCGGATTTGCCTACCTCACACCCTACTCGCTTAGACACACCCTTCCAGCCGTGTGATGACCTACCCACCTGCGTCACCCCGTCTCTCAAACGGTGTAATGGTGGTACGGGAATCTCAACCCGTTATCCATCGCCTACGCATTTCTGCCTCGGCTTAGGTCCCGACTTACCCTGAGCGGACGAGCCTTCCTCAGGAATCCTTAGGCTTTCGGCGGAGAGGATTCTCACCTCTCTCTCGCTACTCATACCGGCATTCTCACTTCCCTGCGCTCCACGGCTCCTTACGGTACCGCTTCAATGCACAGACAACGCTCCCCTACCAAGCAAGTATCACTACTCACTTCCGAAGCTTCGGTGACGGACTTAGCCCCGTTACATTTTCGGCGCAAAACCACTCGACCAGTGAGCTATTACGCACTCTTTAAATGTATGGCTGCTTCTAAGCCAACATCCTGGCTGTCTAGGCAGTTCCACATCCTTTTACACTTAGTCCGTACTTAAGGACCTTAGCTGTCGGTCTGGGTTGTTTCCCTCTCGGCTATGAGGCTTATCCCCCACAGCCTGACTCTTAGGCTTACAGTATTGGTATTCGGAGTTTGATAGGGTTCGGTAACCTGGTTGGGCCCCTAGCCCAGTCAGTGCTCTACCCCCAATACTTACTCCCTAAGGCTAGCCCTAAAGCTATTTCGGGGAGAACCAGCTATCTCCGGGTTCGATTGGCTTTTCACCCCTATCCACAGCTCATCCCATGACTTTTAAACGTCAACGTGGTTCGGGCCTCCACCAGGGGTTAACCTGGCTTCACCCTGGCCATGGATAGATCACCCGGTTTCGGGTCTACTTAAAGCTACTATACCGCCCTCTTCAGACTCGCTTTCGCTGCGGCTGCGGGCCTTTGGCCCTTAACCTTGCAACTTCAAGTAACTCGCCGGTCCGTTCTACAAAAAGTACGCAGTCAGGCTTTAACGCCCTCCTACTGTTTGTAAGCACACGGTTTCAGGTTCTATTTCACTCCCCGCCAGGGGTGCTTTTCACCTTTCCCTCACGGTACTATTCGCTATCGGTCGCTGGATGTATTTAGCCTTGGAACGTGGTCGTCCCAGATTCCTACGGGATTCCTCGTGCCCCGTAGTACTCAGGATACCTACTGCCTAATACAACTGCTTTCGCCTACAAGACTTTCACTTCCTATGGTGGGTCTGTCCTGACCGCTTCGGCTAGCAGATGTATCTTGGAGTGTAAGCCACAACTTACAACTGTAGGTCCTACAACCCCCTGTAAACAACGCTTGTGGGCTTCTCCATTTACAGGGTTTAGGCTCTTCCCCGTTCGCTCGCCGCTACTTAGGGAATCTCTGTTGATTTCTTCTCTTCGGGATAATGAGATGTTTCACTTCCCCCGCTTACCTTCTATGACCTATGGATTCAGCCATAGATACCGACCCCTTGCAAGGTCGGTGGGTTGCCCCATTCGGATATCCCCGGTTCAAAGCCTGCTTGCGGCTACCCGAGGCATTTCGGTGCTTGCCCCGTCCTTCTTCGGCATCCAGCGCCTAGGCATCCGCCGTGCGCTCTTTGTAGCTTGACCTAATACCTTTGATGCTTTTACCCATTGTGCAGTTTTCAAGGTGCAATCTAAGGGTTAACTTGAACCCTCAAAACCAAACAGTGATGGAAAGCTAGGCTCCTTAGAAAGGAGGTGATCCAGCCGCACCTTCCGATACGGCTACCTTGTTACGACTTCACCCCAATCATCTGCCCCACCTTCGACGGCTCCATCCCGAAGGTTTGGTCACCGGCTTCGGGTGTTGCAGACTTTCGTGGTGTGACGGGCGGTGTGTACAAGGCCCGGGAACGTATTCACCACGGTATGCTGACCCGTGATTACTAGCGATTCCTGCTTCACGCAGGCGAGTTGCAGCCTGCGATCCGAACTATGACTGGCTTTTTGGGATCCGCTCCAGATCGCTCCTTCGCTTCCCTCTGTACCAACCATTGTAGCACGTGTGTAGCCCAGGACATAAGGGGCATGATGATTTGACGTCATCCCCACCTTCCTCCGGTTTCTCACCGGCAGTCCGATTAAAGTGCCCAACTTAATGATGGCAACCAATCGTAGGGGTTGCGCTCGTTGCGGGACTTAACCCAACATCTCACGACACGAGCTGACGACAACCATGCACCAC
>NZ_JBHGXH010000035.1:0-10659 GCF_041936445.1 Candidatus Darwinibacter acetoxidans
CACTATATATCCTTTCAATACAGGGATTTGCCCTGTATTTTTTTACCCCTGCGCCTCCGCCCCGCCCGGTTAAGGCCAAAAGTATTCGTTCACCCGTCACGCGGACGGTAAAGCAGGGAGATGACAAAGATCAGGGCCATAAAGAGAACGATGGCCGCTCCCGAAGGGAGGTCCAGGTAGTAGGAGAGGATGAGGCCGCCGGCGCTGCCGCCAATGCCCGTGGCCAGGGAGAGGAGGAACATGCCCCGGTAATTTTTGCTGAAGCGGTAGCCCGCTGCAGCGGGGATGACCAGGAGCGCCGAGGCGAGGACAATGCCCACCAGCTTTACCGAAATCATCACCGTGAGCGCCATGGCCGCCAGCAGGCCGTAGTAAAGGGGCTTGACCGGAAGGCCGCTGGCCAGGGCGGCCTCTTCATCGAAGGATATGGCCAGCAGCTCTTTGAAGAAGAGGGCGATGAAGAGCAGCACCGGTGCCGCCACCGCGGCCAGCAGGCGCAGGTCGGCGGGTGAAACGGAAAGGATGTTCCCGAAGAGGAGAGAGAAGATCTCGGGGTAGTAACCTTTTAAGCTGCTGAGCATGGCCACCCCGAGGGCCATGCCGGCGGCGAAGAAGATGCCGATAACGGTATCCTCGTAAAGCTGCCCCCGCCGGCTGATATGCCCCGTGGCCAGCGCGGTGGCCACGGCGAAGGCACTGCCGCACCAGAAGGGATCCAGCCCCGTGACCAGGCCCAGGGCAAGTCCCGCCAGGGCAGTATGCGAGATGCCCACTCCGAGAAAGGAGAGCCGCTTGAGGACGACAAAAAAGGCTACCGCCGAGCAGAGCGCGCCGGTCAATACCGCCGCCAGCAGGGCATGCCTCATGAAGGCGTAAGAAAACATTTCAGCCATGGCGGGAATCTTCCTCGCTTGCCGCAGCCATCTCTAGAATATCGTAGGTGCAGCGGTAGGCTTTCTGCAGGGCCGGGCTGTGCAGCACCTGCTGCGGCTCGCCGTGAATATGCATGGTCCGGTTGATGCAGAGGAGCCGGTCGGCAAAGCCGGCCAGGGAGAGAAGATCATGCGATACGATGAGCACGGTCAGCCCGTAGCTTCGCTGCAGCTGGCGGAGCCGCTCCAGGAAGAGCTGCTGCACCGCCGGATCCAGGCCGGTGGAGGGCTCATCCAGGAGCAGCAGTTCCGGGCGGCGCACCAGGGCCCGGGCCAGGAGCACCCGCTGCTGCTCTCCGCCGGAGAGATCGCCGAAGGGGCGCGCGGCCAGATGCAGGGCGCCTACCGCGGTCAACATCTCCTGGGCGGCCTCCTTCTCTTCGCGCCTCAGCGAGCGCAGCAGCGTCCGCGGAGAGCAGCAGCCCGTCCTGACCACGTCCTCCGCCGAAAGGGGGAAGCGGCGGTCGTAGGTGCGGTTTTGCGGGATGTAGCCGATTTTTTCCCTCGCCGCGCCCAGCTTCCCGGAGGGGCGGCCGAGGACCGTGGCGCGTCCGGAGGAAGGCCTGATTAAGCCCAGCAGTGTCTGCAGGAGAGTGGTTTTGCCGCCGCCGTTGGGGCCGATGAGGCCGATCATCTCGCCGCGTTTCACTTCGAAGGAGATATCCTCCAGCACCAGGGCCGGGCCCCTCTTCACGGAAAGCCTCTCCACTGAAATGACCGCGCTATTATTGTCCTGTGAAGGCATCTTTGAGCACCGCCGCATTGTAGCGCATTAAATTCAGGTAGCTGTCCCTGCCGGGCAGGCCCGCGCCGCCCAGGGGATCGAGCAGGATGACCCGGCCCTTTATTTCACGGGCAATCATCTCTGCCGCGGCGGCTGAAAGCTGGGGCTCAGCCGCCACCACCCTGACGCCGTGGCTGCGGCAGAGGTCGACGAGCCCGGCGATCCAGGAGGCCGAGGGCTCCTGGCCGGGGAACTCGGCAATTACCGCCGCCTGGTCTAGCCCGTAGCGGGAGGCAAAATATTGCCAGGCGGCATGCACGGAAATGAAGCTTTTTTCCGGCAAGCCCTCCAGGGAGGCGCGGATCTCCCCGTCGAGGGCGGTCAACTCCTCCTGGTAGGCGGCCAGCTTGGAGCGGTAGTAAGCGGCATTTTGAGGATCCGCTTTGCCCATGGCCTCGGCGATGGCCGGGCAGAGGTAATCTCGCACCGCAATGGGGTCCAGCCAGAGATGGGGGTTGGGCTTCTCGTCTTCGCCCGGCTGAGGGCTCCAGCCCCGCTCCTGCGCTGCTTCAAGGAGATTTAGTAGTGCCAGGCTGCCGGAGCCGGCCGCTGCCGCTTGGGCGGCCCAGTCGTCCAGCCCCCCGCCGATGTAACACAGGAGCTGCGCCCGGGCCATGCTTCTGGCTTGCTCCGTGGTGGGCTCAAAGGTGTGGGGGCTGGCACCTGCAGGCAGCAGGGCTGTGGCGCTTACCTTTTCGCCGCCCAGGCGGCTGATGATATCGGCCAGGGGGAAGATGGTGGCAACAATTTCCAGGGGTGCCTCTTCGCCGGCCGGGGGTAGAGGTTCCCCGGCACAGCCGGCGCAAGGCAAGGTCATTGTGCACAGCAATAACAGCAGGAGCCCCGTTTTAAAGGCGATTCTGTTCATGGAAGCCCTTCCCCCGGCAGTGCAGGCCTATGAGGTCGATCCGGCGGCCGCCGGCAATCTGATTTTATCTTACTCCTTTGGCCTTGAAAATTCAAGAATTGCGGGAAGGGCGGGTCGGCAGGAAAAGGCCCAAGCCTATTTAAGTTTTCGCAATTTTCCTATTTAACAAAAGTTAACTCTTAAATTACATAAAAAAATGTGTTTTAATATAGGTGGAAACCATAATCGAAGGAGCAATGTCTATGTTTAAAAATAAACGGGAGTTTAAGCATAGCTTTGTTCAAAAATTCAGACATCTATACGGAAAGGATATAGCCGCGGCCACTCCCGAAAGCGTCTTTCAAACCCTGGGCTGCATGGTTCGGGAAGAGGCGGCGGCAGGCTGGATTGATACCAACAGGCTCTACCGGGAGAGGGGAGCGAAACAGGTCTACTACTTTTCCATGGAGTTCCTGCTGGGCCGGCTGCTGGAGAGCAACCTGCTCAACCTGGGCGTGCTGGAGCTCTGCCGCGAGGGCCTGGCCGAGCTTGGCCTAAACCTCGACAAAGCCCTTGCCGCCGAGCCCGATGCCGGGCTGGGCAACGGCGGCCTGGGCCGGCTGGCGGCATGCTTCCTCGATTCCCTGGCCTCCCTGGGGCTGCCCGGCATGGGCTGCGGCATCCGCTACCGCTACGGTCTTTTCGAACAGGTCATTGCCGACGGCCACCAGCTGGAGATGCCTGAAAACTGGCTCTGCGGGGGAGGCAGCGTCTGGGAGACGCGCCGCCCCGAGGAGGCCGTGGAGGTCAGGTTCGGGGGCCGGGTGAGGGCGGGGCAGGCCGGCGGGCGGCTCGTCTTTCACCACGAGGATTACCAGTCAGTTCTGGCCGTGCCCTACGACATACCGGTAATCGGCCATCGCAATGGCATCGTGAACACGCTGCGCCTCTGGAGCGCCGAACCGGCCCTGGAGGATTTGAAGAGAGGCTGCCGCGAGCCGGACTGCTACCGCCGTGTCGTTGAATACAAGCACCGGCTGGAAGCCATCAGCGAGCTGCTCTACCCCGATGATTCCAGCCGCGAGGGGAAGGTGCTGCGGCTGCAGCAGCAGTATTTTCTCGTCTCCGCCGGGCTGCAGAGCATTGCCCGCCTCCACAAGCAGAGGTATGGCACCCTTAAGAATCTCCATGAGCGGGTGGCCGTGCACGTCAACGACACCCATCCCGTCCTGGCCATCCCCGAGCTGATGCGCATACTCATCGACGAAGAGGGGATGGGCTGGGAGGAGGCCTGGAGCATTACCCGGCAGACGGTCTCCTACACCAACCACACCACCTTGCGGGAGGCGCTGGAAACCTGGCCCGTGGAGATCTTTGCCCCGCTCTTCCCCCGCATCTACCAGATCGTGGAGGAGATCGACCGCCGCTTCAAGATAGAGCTGGGGCGGCTGGCCCCCGCCAGGAGCGGGGAGCTGGCACGAAGCACGGCCATTATCGACGGCGGCACCGTGAAAATGGCTCACCTGGCCATAGTGGGTAGCCACAGCGTCAACGGTGTCTCCCGCCTGCACACCGAGATCTTGAAGCGGCGGGAGATGAAAGAATTTTACGAACTCTACCCGCAAAAGTTTAACAACAAGACCAACGGGATCAGCCACCGCCGCTGGCTGCTGCAGGCCAACCCGCGCCTCGCCTCCCTGGTCACCGAAACCGTAGGCCCGGGCTGGATTAGCGATCCTTCGTGCCTGCTCCGGCTGCTGGACTATGCCGGCGATGCTTCCTTCCAAGAGGCGATCCGGCGGGTCAAGGAGCAGAACAAGGCCGACCTGGCGAGGATCATCCGGGAGCGCACCGGCTGGGAGGTGGACCTGCAGTCCATCTTCGACGTGCAGGTTAAGCGGATCCATGCCTACAAGAGGCAGCTGTTAAACGCGCTGCACATCCTGCACCTCTACAACCGGCTGCTGGAAGATCCCGGCCTGGAGATGACGCCGCGCACCTTTATCTTCGGCGGGAAGGCCTTTCCCAACTATCTCCTGGCCAAGCGCATCATTAAGCTCATCAATACCCTGGCTGAACTCATCAACAACGACCGCCGGATCGGCGACAGGCTGAAGGTGATCTTCCTGGAGAACTACTCCGTCTCCCTGGCGGAGAAGATCATCCCCGCCGCCGATGTGAGCGAGCAGATTTCCACCGCCGGCAAGGAGGCCTCGGGAACGGGCAACATGAAATTTATGCTCAACGGGGCCGTGACCATCGGCACCGCCGACGGGGCCAACATCGAGATTGCGGAGGCGGTGGGGCGGGACAATATCTTCATCTTCGGCCTGGAGGCGGCCGAGGCGCTGCGCTGCCACCAGCAGGGCTACCGCGCGGCGGAGCTCTATGCCCGTGAGCCCCTGGTCAGAGAAGTGGTGGACCAGCTGGTGAACGGCTTCCTGCCGGCCGGGCGGGAGGAGTTCGCCCCCATCCATGATTCGCTCATGGCCGGCAATGACGAGTACCTGGTCTTGAAAGACCTCCTCGCATACGTGGAGACGCAAAAGCTCCTGGAGCGGGCCTTCAGGGAAAGAAGCCGCTGGCTGAAAATGAGCATTGTGAACGTTGCCCACGCCGGGCAATTCTCCAGCGATCGCACCGTTGCCGCCTACGCCTCCGAGATCTGGCGGATCGCCCCGCCGGCGGCGGCGCCGCTTCAGAGGGCTGCCGGCTGCGCTGCAGCGGAGAGCTAAGATGAGTGCTAGCGCTTGCTCATGTTGGCGACCTGGATGATTATTTGGGCTTCGATCTGGTTATTAGTGCGGTGGGTTTTCGAGAACAGGGTGCAGGCATCAATTAGCAGCAGGAGCGCGAGGCAGCCACCGGCAGCGTAGAAGGGGATGAAGCCCAGCGTCGGGACCGCCCTGGCTATATAAAAGTAGGAAGCTGCAGTGAGTGCGCTTAAACAGAGGACGATGGTGCCGCCAATGGGATCTTTCAAATAAAACCTGTGCCCTCCGAAAATTCCGGTGCAGAGCCAAAGGAGCCAGGCGACGAGTGGCTTTTTTGGGCGCATTCTGAATAAATGTTCCACCAGTTTCCGCTCGGAGGGAGAAAGATTGTCTTTAAATACAAGGTTGGACATGAACTTTCACCTCCCGTGTCAGAAAATGGCTTTAAATGATTTAACTAGTAATTCGGCGCGGCTGCCTGTTTCCCTTCTATGTAAAGTATGGAAATATAGAACAGATTTATCCATTGACTAGATAGTAAGCCTTATTTTTAGGAAATGGGCGCGCGGCCATGATAACCGGCGGCGAAGACTTTTCCTGGGTTTTTGGGGTCCATCTCAGCGGCAGCGCGCGGCGCCGGCTTTCCCTGGCCCGGCTTGGCTTGGATAAATTTCCGGCAGGATTTGTCGACTTGCTGTAGTAAATATAAGAAAAAACAAGCTCCTGCCGGGATGTGGCGGTTGGCGGCGGGCTGGCCGGCCTGTAGTGACTTTCCGGAACAGGGGCGCATATGATAAAGTAAATTGGAACGAGGAGAAGGCGATGGGGAATTCACTGGTGGAAAAGATTGACACACTTATTTCCCGGCTGGAAAGCATGCGGGCGAACATCTATCCCGACGACTGGGATGCGGACCCGCTTTATGACGTCATCCGGGAACTTCGCCGCATCACCGCCGAGGAAAAAGAAAAGCAGCAAGAAGCTCTCAGCTAAAAATATGGGTATTGATATCCGCGCGGCCGCTTCGCTATGGCAGGCGGCCGCTTCATGTACCGGCAGCCCGGCCCGGCCGGCCGGCTGCAGCAAAACCCGCCTGCATAGGGGCGGGCTTCCACGCCCGCCCGGGTTCACCCTCCTACTTGTATTGTCCAGTCATGCCCGACCCGAAACCCGTACCAATATCGTAGCTGGCTAACGTGTTTAATCTTCCTTTTGTGGGCCTCCATAATAATCTCCTCCCTTTGCAAAAGGGGGGGCGGGGGGGATTTTATCTTCCTCCCCCAATGCATTCATGGCTTCGATCTCAACCTCTGCAACTTGCGGCTAATCTCTATAAATTCCCGGTTCACCCGCTCCAGCTCTTCCGGGGACCCGGCGCCGCCCGGCCCAGCCAGTTCATTGAGCCTGCTTGAAAGGTAAGAAAGGCGGTTCTCCAGGAGAAGAATCTCCTCCGGGCTGCCTTTGCCGGACATACTCAAGCTGTCAAGATACTCCCCGTACGAACCGGGATAATTGACCAGCTTCCCCGCTTCCAAATGGAGGACCCGGTTGGAAAGGCGGTGCAGAAAATAGCGGTCATGGCTTACGGCGAGAATGGTTCCTTCAAATTCGCCCAGCGCCGCCTCCATCGCTTCACGCGACTCGATGTCGAGGTGGTTGGTCGGCTCATCCATGATCAACAGATTAACCCGGCGGGCCAGCAGTGTGGCCAGGATCAGCCGCTTCTTCTCTCCGCCGGAGAGGGTGGCCACCTTCCGGTGGAAATGCTCGCCGGTAAAGAGAAGGGCCGCCAGCAGGTGGCGCGCTGCGGTCCCGTCCGCCTCCCCGGCAGCGGCCACCGTTTCCAGCACGGTCAGTTCCGGGTCCAGGATGTCAAACTCCTGTCCCAGGTAGCCGGGGCGGGCCGAGGGAGCCAGGCTGACCTTTCCCCGGGCCGGCTTCAATTCACCGAGAATGAGCCGCAGAAGGGTTGTTTTACCGGCGCCGTTTGGGCCGATCAAGACCGCGGCTTCACCGCTGAAAATTGTAAAATTGAGGTTTTCGAAGAGAGTTCGTCCATTGAATGAGTGGCCAAGCCCTTCGGCGCTGATAATCTTCTTGCCCGTTTTTTCACCCCCGGCGAAGTCCAGCCGCAGCCGGCGGTGTTCCCAGGGTTTGCGGGGAGCGCCTTCATCCAGCCGGGCCAGCCGCTTCCGGAGAGCCTTGACCGTCCGGTCCATCTTTTTGGCCCGGGCCGCCAGGTAGGGGGTGCGCGGCGAAGATGCCGCCGCCGCCCGGCGGGCCCACTCCTTTTTCCGGTTTACGGAGGCGATTAGCCGCCTGCGCCTGCTGCGGTAATCCCGGTATGCTTTCCACTGCGCCTTCTTTTCGTCGTCTTTAATTTGGGCATAAGCGGAGTAGTTGCCAGGATAGGAGCGAATTGAACCCTGCTCCAGCTCCAAAATCCGCCCGGCAATCTTATCCAGCAGATAGCGGTCGTGAGAAACAATCAGCGCCGTCCCGGGAAATTTCTGCAGGTATTCTTCCAGCCACTCCAGCCCCCTTGCGTCCAGGTGAGTGGTGGGCTCGTCAAGAAGCAGCAGCTCGCATTGCCGTGCCGCCAGCCGGGCCAGGCAGAGGCGGCTTTTCTCTCCGCCGCTTAGCCACTCCGTGCCCCGGGCTGCCTCTATACTTCCCAGCCCAAGCTTTTCCATATGCTTCTGCAGCACCCATTTTTCCGGAAGCTCCTTCCCGGAAAGGCAGGCCTGGACGGTCAGGCCGCGGGGCAGCTCCGGCTCCTGGGGCAGATACCCCACCTGCTCCGGGGGCAGGTAGAGATGCAGTTCCCCGCCCGTGGGCTTCTCCTGCCCGGCGATAATCTTCAGCAAGGTGCTCTTGCCGCTGCCGTTGCGTCCGATCAGCCCGACCTTTTCGCCCCTGGCTATCTGAAAAGTAAGATTGCTCCATACGGGGCGGCCGTCATATTCCTTGTATAGCCTGGCGGCCTCAAGAAGTATTGTCATCATGATCACCTCTAAAAAATAGAAAGACAGGGGCATACCTGCCCCTGCCGGATTGTGTCGCCCGGTTGGCGGGTCAGATATCCCAGTGAGATATCAGCCTTAGACCATGATAGAGATGAACATGACTTTCTCCTTTTGATTTCAGCTTGTGCTGCTCTCATTATAACAGCTTGATTCCCGGCAGACAATTAAAGCAACGCAGCAGGAACCGGGAAATGGTGTCGCCATGTCCGTAGCGGCCATAGTTTTGCCGGTTGTGGCCTGCTTTTTCTTTAAGGGCATGTTAAAACGACCGCTTAAGGTTTATAATAAGGAAAGTCATGGCATGAGAACAGTTCATTTTTTTCAGTTACAATGGACAGGAATAACCAGTTAATCTAAAGGAGACTTGTCATTGAGGAGCAGAAAGCGATCCCACATATTTCCGGCATTGATTGTTTTATTGCTTATACTGGCAGCGGTCCTGTTGTTATTAAAATATTTCAGCAAGCCCCAGGGCGAAAACAGAGAGCCTGGCCGGGAGGAGGATGAGGATGAGCTGGCAGAAATTCTCCGGAACATGTCCCTGGAGGAGAAAATCGGCCAGGTAATCATCGCCTACTTCAGCGGGCCGGATTTCGGCCTTTCGTTTGCAGAGGAGCTGCGGGAGCTGCCCCTGGGCGGCGTCATCCTCTTCAGCAGCGCCGGCAACATTGAAAGCCCCGCCCAGGTGGCAAACTTGACGGAGCAGATCCAGAAGGCCGCCCTCGACAGGGGCATGGTGCCCCTCTTCATTGCCGTGGACCAGGAGGGCGGCGCCGTGGCCCGCCTGACAGAGGGGGTCACCCTTTTCCCCGGCAACATGGCCCTGGGGGCCACCGGCAGCGAAGAGCTGGCCGGCCAGAGCGCCGCCGTAACGGCGCGGGAGCTGCGCATTCTGGGGATCAACTTTAACTTCGCCCCGGTGGTGGATGTGAACAACAACCCCGACAACCCCGTCATCGGGGTGCGCTCTTTCGGCTCCGACCCGCGGGAGGTGGCCCGGCTGGGCCGGGCCATGGTCGCCCCCTA
Source organism: Candidatus Darwinibacter acetoxidans (assembly GCF_041936445.1). Classification (NCBI taxonomy): domain Bacteria; kingdom Bacillati; phylum Bacillota; class Clostridia; order Candidatus Darwinibacteriales; family Candidatus Darwinibacteriaceae; genus Candidatus Darwinibacter; species Candidatus Darwinibacter acetoxidans. The sequence goes on from NZ_JBHGXH010000035.1 coordinate 9,330, forward strand.
CCGCCAGGAGAAGGTTATCGCCACGGCGAAGCATTTTCCCGGCCACGGCGATACCGACGTGGACTCCCATTACGGGCTGCCGCTCATCCCCCACGGGCTCTCCCGCCTGAAGGAGCTGGAGCTAATCCCCTTCCAGGCCATGGTCGACGCGGACGTTCCCGCGGTGATGATGGCCCACATCCTCGTTCCCGGTATCACCGGCAGCGACGAGCTTCCCGCCAGCCTCTCCCCCGAAGCGGTCCGCTACCTGCGGGAGGAGATGGGCTTTGGCGGCCTGGTGGTAAGCGACTCTATGAGCATGGGGGCAATCAGCGGCCGCTGGGGCCTGGAGGAGGCGGCGGTGATGGCCTTCCAGGCAGGCGTGGACCTGATCCTATTCGGGCCCTGGAGCGGCGTCGAGCCCGGCGACAGCCGGAGAATCTTTGACGCGCTGAAAAAAGCGGTGGACGAGGGGGTCATCACCCTCGAGCGGCTCGAGCAGTCGGTAAAGAGGATTCTCACCGTGAAGAAAGAATACGGCATTCTCGCCGATCCCCTGCCGCAGCGAGAAAAGCTCTCTGCGCTGGCCCTGCCTGAAAACCTGGAGCTGGCCCGGCGCATAGCCCGGGAAAGCGTCACCCTGGTTCGCGACCGCGCCTCTGTCATCCCCCTCTCCCCAGGGGAGAACATCTCGCTCATCTGGCCGGCCGAGCTGGAAAGCGCTCTCGAGCCCCTGGTGGAGGCATGCCCCTTTCTCCAGCCGCGCCTGCTGCCGCTTAATGCGACTGATGCTGATATTGAAGAACTCCTCGATTCGCTGCGCGGTTCTGCCCTGGTCCTGGCCGGCACCTTCGACCTGCGGCGCCGCCCCGCCTGGATCACCCTGCTAAATGCCCTCGCCGAAGAGACAGAGCTGGTTCTGCTCGCTCTCTCCGCACCGTACGATCTACTGGCCGTGCCCCGCGCCGCCGCCTGCCTCTGCACCTACAGCCACACCGAAGTCTCCATGCAAGCCCTTGCCGAAGCTCTAAATGGCGACCTTATCCCGCGGGGCCGCCTCCCCGTGGAGCTGCCCGGGCTGGAATAAAGCCTCTCCAGGGTAACTGCCTTTTGCCTCCACTTTTCCGCTTTATGGCCCGACCTTTCCGTTGATTTTATACTTATACCGCATTAATATTAAATTAAAAGATCATCCCGCCCTGGAGATCCTTACTAACGATGGGTATGGGAATTTTTAATTCTCCCCCCTTTGCAAAGGCCGTGGGGGATTAACACTACCTACTCCCCCCTTTGCAAAAGGGGGGCCGGGGGGAATTTAATACTACCTACTCCCCCTTTTCCTAAAGGGGGG
>NZ_JBHGXH010000036.1:0-1121 GCF_041936445.1 Candidatus Darwinibacter acetoxidans
GAAAGGGACGACGAAACGAAAATGCCCGACGCAGCCCGCGAATACCTGCCTGCTCGCGATCGTGTTCGTGCCGGCAGGGGCGACGGTGATCGCGACCGGGGGCGTCTACGACGCTCGGATGCTCTCGCAGAACCTGGCGGCGGCGGCGCTCCGGTGCAGCACCGAAATCTCCGGAGCCACTATCCAGGGGGTAATCCCGCTCCCTCCAGAGCCATCTTCGCATCTGATCACTGTTGAACCGGTGACGATTGATCCGGTGACGATCGCTTCGTATCCCGGACCATATACACACACTGGCGGTCATCGGTTTGAAGAAACAAGATTATCGTTTGCCATTCCATCAAATCTGTCAAATCACGGTATTCCCGCATCACATAAATTGGTAAGGATATCTGTTTCTTATCGTATGGTAACTGGTACTACCACTTCATATTCGAGAGTTATAATCAATGGTGTTGATTGTAGTCCGTTACGGCAGGAATTGACTTGGTCTGGATCATATGACAAAACTATAACACAATCCATTTATGTGGCTGCTGGTTCAACTCTTTCGTTTACTACTTGTAATACTTCGAATGACTCATCAATGCCGACGATTTCCAACATTGTTGTGAAATTGGAGGGTGGATATCCATTTGGAACATTCACTCCAGCGGAGTATTCGACCATCGCTGGTGTTCCGAATTTACCTATCGCTCCGTATAACTTTAATAATCATTCGGATATTGAGTGTACCTGCGATTTTGATGGAATTTCTGCTACCATGGGTGATAAAAAAGCCAGACCGTATTTCCCTCAACAGCCGAATGCAATCACTTTGGCTTGGAAACCGGACAAAACTTGGACTTCTACACAACCCGTCCTCCAATTCTATCGGGGGCGGACTTGATCACCCCCTTCACGATCAAACATCGTCGGGTAGAGGCTGGTCAGGTCGAGCGCGATGACGTTCTCTTTGAGGCCTACCGAGGGGTCGAGGACCGTCGCGCCGGTGAACCCTTCACCGGTATTCTCGTTCTGACCCCGGCTCGCATCGGCGCGGTGATCGCGGCCGTGCTGTTTGTCGTGGCGCTCGCATACCTGGTGAGCCTGCCGCAGAACCAGTTCCAGCCGGCCGACCT
>NZ_JBHGXH010000037.1:0-8707 GCF_041936445.1 Candidatus Darwinibacter acetoxidans
GGTCGCCGGCACCGGTCAGCGAAGATTTCCCCAGGAACCCCTCCAACCATGATGCCATTTCCCGGGCCTTCTTTTCATCACCGCCTTTTAATAATGATAAGACAAATTCCCCGGGGCTATAGAACTGGGACACCCGCTGCAGGTCGCGGTAAATCTGCATCAGCAAGACGTTGCGGGGCCCTTCCCAGAGCTCGTTGACCAGAACATCCCGCAGCAGGCGCGGCAGCGAGGAGAAATCTTCGATGACCCCGTGCCCGCCAAAGATGCTGATGGCCTTGCGCACGGTGTCGACGGCTTCAAAAGAAGTGCAGATCTTCTGCAGCAAAATCAATTCCCGCAAATCAAAGCGGGCCTTCTGCATTTCAAGCGGCTCATTGGAAAAGAGGCCCGGCTGCAGCTTCCGGCCCAGCCTGATAAAAAGGTCATAAATCTTGAAGGCGCCGGCAGCTGTCCGCTTCGCTGCCGTCGCGATTTCTTGAAGTTGATTGGCGGCCAGCGGGTGGCGGTTGATCTTCTCCCCGAACACATCGCGGAATTCGCTGTAAAGCAGGGCCTCCCTTGCCGCCCTGGTCATGATCCCCGCGCTGGAGACGCCCACGGCCATCCGTGACAGCGTCAGCACTATCCCCACGGCGTTAGCTACGCCCCTGTCTGTCGGGCCTATAGGATAGGCCAGGGCGCCGTGGAAATCTATCTCCGCCGTGGGCAGCTCCACCGTGCCCAGCTTCCACTTGATCCGGTTGATCACGTAACCGTTTCGCTTCTCCCTTTCCTTGTCGCCCGGCAGCCAGGAAGGAACAATAAATGTGCCCACTTTTTCACTGCCCGTCACCTTGGCGGTGACCACGGCATAATCCGCATGCACGGCTGAGCAGAAAAACTTGCTTCCGTAGATGCGGTAATAGCGGCCCTCCGGCACCGCTTCCATCAGGTTGGAGGGAATATCGGAGCCCCCCTGTATCTCGGTCATATACTGCGCCCCGATGGCGAAATCGCCGTCCAGGCCCTCCTTGCAATGGCGGTAAATATGATCGAGTTCGGGAAACCCGTGATCGGGATAATAGCCAATTAAGGCAATTAAACCTTCCGTGCAGGCCAGGGGGCACATCACTCCCGCTTCACCCATCTGGTGAAGGAGAAAAAGCTTGGCAAAGTATTCCCAGGGAGATGTCTTCTCCGCAAAGAGGCCTTCGGAAAAGATCTCTTTTTCGAGCTGGTGGGTCTCCAGGGGGCGCACAATCCGGTCTATTCTCCGGTTATAAGCGTCATAGTGCTGGATATAGGGACGCATTTCCGGATAGGCGATCTTGTCCGCCAGCCTGCTCCAGCGGAAAGACACTTTTGGCGAAAACTCCAGCAGCTTTTGATGCAGTCTATCCCACTCCGCGGCGGCATACTTTCGAACCAGCTTCTGGATAAAGGGATCGTCGCGATAGAAATCAAGTTTATCCCGTTTTTCCAAAAACCCGGCAAATGAATAGGGGTTTTCGCGGACAGGCAGGGTCATGGGTTCCACTCCTTTATTTCTTTCCTAACCAAATAGTAATGGAACCCCGTTCCAGGTGTCAATTTAATTTTGGAATATTTATTACTGTCCGCAAATTTTGCCGGAGCATGAAAGATCAGGTCAAAATCCCCCCCGGCTCCCCTTTTTCATAAGGGGGGAAAATTAGAAAATCATTCACATGGCCCCGCCCTAACCTGTCTTCATAGGCACTCATTATGTCATCCCGCCGCGCTGCCACCGAACCAAATAGCGGTTAACTTCAGGTTATCTCTCTCCGGATGACAGCAAGGGAGTCGGATGACAACGAAAGGGCTGTCTTTTTGTGACAGCCCCATGCAATTTGTTTTAAGCAAACCGTTCCCGTTAAGCGCGATCGGGGTTGTAGCGCTTCAGCAGGAGGGAGTTGGTCACCACGGAGACGGAGCTTAAGCCCATCGCCGCCCCGCCGATAACGGGCGTGAAGGCGCCGGCAATGGCCAGGGGAATGGCGACCAGGTTGTAGAAGAAAGCCCAGAAAAGGTTCTGCCGGATCGTGCGCAGGGTCCGGCGGGAGAGGCGGATGGCCGAGGCGATCTTGCGCAGATCGCCCTTCATCAGGGTGATGGAGGCGCTCTCCATGGCTATGTCCGTCCCCGTCCCGATGGCTATGCCCACGTCGGCCGTGGCCAGCGCCGGCGCATCATTGATCCCGTCGCCGGCCATGGCCACAACGCGCCCCGCATCTCTCAGCTTCTGCACCTCGGCGGCTTTATGCTGGGGCAGCACCCCGGCAATGACATGGTCAATGCCCACCTGCCCGGCAATGGACCGAGCGGTTCTCTCCTGGTCCCCGGTGAGCATATATATGTCAAAGCCCATCTGCCGCAGCTCCGCGATTGCTTCGGCGGCGCCTTCCTTGACCGTGTCCGCCAGGGCCACCATGCCGCAGGGATTTTTCCCCTTTATGGCCACCATCACGGTCTTGCCCTCTTCTTCCCAGCGCCGCTTCTGCGCCAGCAGCGGCGCCAGGTCCACGCCGTGCGCCTGGGCCAGCTTTTCATTGCCCACCAGCCAGCTTTCCCCCGCCAGCTCGAAGCTGATGCCCAGCCCGGGCAAGGCCTCGAAATTCTCTACCTCTTTCAGCGCCAGGCCCCTCTCTCCCGCCTCCTTGACCGCGGCCCGGCCGAGGGGGTGCTCGGATTTATTCTCGCCCGAGGCCACGATGGCCAGGAGCCCGTTTTCGTCCAGGGGATAGAGGGCCAGAATATCTGTTACCGCCGGGGCGCCGCGGGTTATCGTCCCCGTCTTGTCAAGGACCACGGTATCGATCTTCCCCGCCCGCTCCAGGTGCTCGCCGCCCCGAATGAGGATCCCCCTCGCCGCGCCCACGCCTGTTCCCACCATGATTGCCGCCGGCGTGGCCAGCCCCAGGGCGCAGGGGCAGGCCACGACGAGAACGGTGACCATGTGCATAAGGGAGCTTTCAAAGCCGGCCCCGCCGAGATACCAGCCGCCGAAGGTAAGCAGGGAGACGGCGATCATCGCCGGAACGAAAACGGCGGCCACCCTGTCCGCCAGCCGCTGGATGGGGGCCTTGGAGCCCTGCGCCTCCTCCACCAGGCGGATAATCTGGGCCAGGACGGTATCCTCACCCACCCTGGTGGCGCGGAAGGTAAAGTTGCCGAAGTTATTAATGGAAGCCCCCACCACCTCGTCGCCGGGCTTCTTCTCCACCGGCATGCTCTCCCCGGTAAGATGGGACTCGTCTATGCTCGTATGCCCCTCCACGATAACGCCGTCCACGGGGACCCTCTCCCCCGGGCGCACAACCACGAGGTCGCCGGCGGCCACTTCCTCCACGGGGATGTCCATCTCCACGCCATCCCGAACCACCCGGGCGGTTTTCGACTGCAGCTGCACCAGCTTCTCAATGGCCTCCGAGGTTCTCCCCCGGGCCACCGCCTCCAGCAGCTTGCCCAGCAGGATCACGGTCATGAGCATGGCCGCCGATTCAAAGTAATAGACGCCCCAGCCGGCAAAAAGCGAGGCCAGGCTGTAAAAATAGGCCACGGAGGTGCCCAGCGCCACCAGGACATCCATATTGGCGCTGCCAGCTTTCAAAGAGCGATAGGAGCCGGCGTAAAAGGGCCAGCCTCCGATAAACTGGACGGGCGTGGCCAGGGCCAGCTGCAGCCAGGGATTGAGCATGAAGTGGCGCCCGGCATGCGATGCCACCATCATCACGGCCAGGGGGAGGGTGAAAAGGGCCGCCATGATGAAGCGGGCCAGCAGCCACTTTCTCTCCTCCTGCCGGATACTGGCCGCTTCGCCGCGGGACAGTTCGCCGGCCAGGCGCGCCTCGTAGCCCAGCTCTTTAACCGCTGCAGCCATCTCGGGGGGAGTGATGGCGCCGGGAAGATAGCTGACCGTGGCCCTGCCGGTGGCCAGGTTTACCGACGCCTCCTGCACCCCCGGCAGCGATTTTAGCCTGCCTTCGACCCGCGCCGCGCATGCCGCACAGGACATGCCCGAGACCAGGAGCTCTTGCTTCTCTGCTGGAACCCCGTATCCCAACGCCACGATCTGCTCAATCATCTGCCGGGGCCCTATCCTTGCCGGGTCGTAGGCCACAACCCCCTTCCCTGTCAGCGGATTAACCTCTGCCGATAATACGCCGTCAAGAGAACGCAAGCCTTTTTCCACCCTGGCGGAGCAGGCCGCGCAGTGCATCCCGGTTATGGGTATGGTGATGGTGGCCTGCTTTCCTCCTTGTTTCTCCGTTCCGGACATGGTCATTTGCTCCTCCTTATCCAACCGGCTACCGGATCGCTTAAAAATCGTCTTCAGCGCCTCGTCGAAAACTTTATCGCCGCCCCCATAATACAACAAGCGCGGCCGGGGAACAACTCCGCTCACCCATAAACAGACCTCTGCCCATCCGCACGAGAGCAGCTTACAGATAATATGCGCTTGACACATATGACAGAATATTGTTATATTTCCTCCAGGGAAAACAGATTCCTACACTTAAGAACATGGGACGGGTCCGGCACCCGCGACCGTTATGGCTGCTCCGCAAAGATGCACTACCGGAAAAACCATGATGTGAAGGGCCGCAGGATTCACGCCGGAGCAAGAGAGAGGGAGGTCCCCTAATGGAATTGCTTAAACCTGCAAAACAGTTCAACGATGAAGCATGCACGCGCTGCGGCTTGTGCTTCAGCGAATGCCCGGTGATGAACCTGCCGGCTAAGGCGGCAAAGGAGGAGATCCGGCGGCTTATCGCCGGGGAGACCACCAGGCACGTGCTGCGCAAGTGCACCAGCTGCTTCGCCTGCGACTACATCTGCCCCGAGACTTGCAACCCCACGGAGCTGGTGCTGCAGCGCTGGCACGAACAATACCTGAGCAAAGGGCTGCCCATCCGCGCGCGGTACTACTCCCCCCATGAGAAGTTGAACTTCCGGACCTACGTGGTATCCAGGATGCCCGCGAAAGAGCGCGAGCTCATCCGCTCGTGGGCGGATCACTCCCCGTGCGAAGAGATCCTCTATCCCGGCTGCAACATCATCACCGCTCCCTTTATCACCCGCACCAGGGCCCTGGAAGGGATGGAGATACGCGGCACCCTGGACTACTGCTGTGGTGAGACCTACTACCGCATGGGGCTCCTGGAAGAGGTGCAGAAGGTGGCCCGCCGCCTGGAGAGATACTTCCAGACACTGAGAGTAAAAAGGGTGAATCTCCTGTGCACCGCAGGCTGCAACATGTTCATGAATGTGCTCCCCGCCTATGGCGTCAACTTCGATTTCGAAGTGCGGCCCTACCTGCCGGTAATCCTCAGCAAGCTGAAGTCCGGCGAACTAACTGTCACCCGCAGGCTTCATGGCACCGCCACCATCCAGGAGTCCTGCTATGGCAAGCAACTGGGAGAAGAATACATGGACGTCCCCCGCCGCATCCTGGAGTTCATCGGCCTGGAGGTGGTGGAGCAGAAGAAGCGGCGCCGGCGCGCGCTGTGCTGCGGCATAGCCGGAGGGTTCTCGCCCGGCTCCGGCTATCACATCATGGACATCACCCGGGCCACGTGGAAAAGCCTGATGCAGGCGCGCGGTGCCGGGGCAGATTACACCGTCGGCTACTGTGCAGGCTGCCTGCAGATGCTCTCTGTCGGCCGCCTGATTTTTCCCATAATCCCCCCCGTCTATCACCTCCTGGAGCTGCTTTCCATGGCCCTGGGCGAAAAAGTCGAACACCCCATGAAATGGCGGGCGTCCGCTTTTCTGTGGGGAGTGCTGCGGAACCAGCTGCCCCTCACCTTATCGAGAAAAAGGTACCGCATCCCGGAAATACCTGTAGTGCCCCCTCGCTGAGTCACCGAGCACGCGGGACGCCTGCAAGACGCTGCCACGACTGCCGCCGCGCAGCCTTAAAGCCCGCCGGGCGCAAGTAAGAGAAATAGGGAGGCATATCGGTATGACCACCGGCACGTTCCGCTTCTTCCGCAACGATCTTTGCACCCGCTGCGGCAACTGCTTTGCCGCGTGCCCCTACCTGGAACTGCCCCAAGAGAAGGCCAAGCAGGAGATCAACAACCTTATCGAGCGAGGGGTCTCGCTCGCCCTGGAGGTCTGCAATACCTGCCACACCTGCGACGCCGTCTGCCCCAATGGCGCCGATCCTTACGAGCTTGTCCTGGAACGCTGGAGCGTGCGAAACGAGAAGGGGCTCCCCGCCACCGCCAGGCTGGTCATGCCGTCGGAACCCTGCAATATATGGTCTTCATTAAAGGCGATCATGCCCCCGGATGAACTGGCCCTGCTGCGCGCCTGGGACGATTTCTCCCCCTGCGAAGAAATCTGCCTCACCGGATTCTACACCAGCGTGGTTCCCTATGTTTACAAGGCAAAGGTGCTGGAAGGCCTGCCGAAGCTTGTGGGCTCGGAAGCCCTCTTCGGCTGCGCCGGGGACATCTACAAAACAGGCCGCTTTGATATGGTGGAGCAGATAGCCCGCCGCCTGGAACGCCTCTTCTCGGAGATGGGCGTCAAAAAGGTGGTATGCTCCATGAGCGCGGAGGGAATGGTGCTCTCCGAGATTCTCCCCCGCCGCTTCGGGGCCAAGTTCAATTTCGAGGTGGAAGCCCTGGATGTATGGCTGCTGCGCAGGCTGCAGGACGAAAAGATCGCCCTCACCAGGGATTTGGGCATGACGGTGACAGTGCACGACAACTGCCTCTCCAAGATGCAGGAAGGGCGGCTGCAGGAGGTTAACCGGGAAATCATACGGCGCACCGGGTGCAGGATCGTGGAACCGCGCCATGCCCGCGAGCGCGCCCTGTGCTGCGGCTTTGGGGCCGCCGCGGCACGATTCCGAATCATGGATATCATCTCCTCGGGCTACCGCCGCTTGAAAGAGCTTGAAGACACGGGAGCCGACGCCGCGGTGATCTACTGCCCCGCCTGCCTCTTCATCCTCTCGCTGATCAAGGAGTTTGCAGGCTCCACCATGCCTTTCTACCATCCCGTGGAACTTGTGGAGATGGCCGCCGGCGGAGAGTCGCTGCGCCGCCACGAACGCCGGGCCTGGGACATGGCGGCTCTGATCAGCAACCACCTGTTGAAATACGCCGCCTTTCCCTCCTACCGCAGGCCTTTCCAGCCCGCATACATTCCGCCCGAACTAACTCCAGTGCCGGACCTGCCGGCAGGAGACCGCCGGCGCACACGCGCACTGGCCGCCCTCTACCACAGTCTCCTCGTGCAAAACAAGGCCGTGCGAACCCTTGTCTCCCTTGCCTTCAAAAGGGCGGTGGCGGCTTACGATGCAAAGCGCAGGCGAAGACTCGGGCTTAAATGATCCCAGCATGTCAGGAACGGCGCCTGACGGCGCCGGCGGCCCGGTTAACGACACCAGCGCAAGTTGACCGGGTGTGAGCCGGTAAATTCTAAGAGGGGGATTACAGTGTCTGAAAAGAGCAAACGAGACTTCTTCCGCTACGAAGACTGCGACCTGTGCGGCGATTGCCTTTACCGCTGCCGCTACCTTAACCTGGAGCGGGAGGAGGCCGTCAATGAAATGAAGCGCCTCCGGGCGGGAGAGCCGGCCCGCGTGGTGCACAAAAAATGCATAAGCTGCTACGCCTGCAACATCTTCTGCCCCAACGACTGCCATCCCTATGAACTTATCATCAGCGCCTGGCACTGCCGCTACCGCGAGCGAGGCCTGCCAGTGCGGGCTTCCTACCTCATGCCGGCGTCCGTTCCCAACTTCCGCACCGACCTGGTAAAGACCATGGCCCAATGGGAGCGGGAGCTCCTGCGCAAGTGGAAAGAGACCCCGCCCCAGGGGCGGCTGGTCCTCTACCCCGGCTGCAACGCCCTCACCCTCCCCCATCTCCTGCATGCACCCTACATGGATGGGGTGGTCATCTCCGGCGACTTCGAACTCTGCTGCGGAGAGATGTACTTCCGCATGGGCCTCTTCGACGTGGTGGAAAAGGTGGCGGAAAAGTTAACCGCCCATTACCGGGGACGGGAAATCGGCACCATGCTTTTCGTCTGCCCCGCCGGACTGAACATGTTCCGCAATGTCCTGCCCGGGCAGTTTGGAGCCGAGTTTAAGTTTGAGACAAAATTCCTGGGGGATCACCTGCTGGAGAAAGTCGTTTCCGGGGAGATCAAAATCATAAAGAAGCTCAATCGCTCCATAGCCCTGCACGATTCCTGCCACGGCCGCATTCTCGGCGGGGAGGTAACGGCGACCTCGCGCCGGTTGTACTCCTTGATGGGGCTGGAGATACGCGAGATCGCCGGAAGCGCGGATGAAGGACTGTGCTGCGGCATGGCGGCGGGTTGCAACCGCTACCACCCCGGGGATATGTACCGGGCTGCAATAAAGGAACTGCGCGCGGCTGAAAAGACAGGCGCGGACGAACTGGCCACTTACTGCGGCGGCTGCCAGCTCACCCTGGCCATGATGCGCCGGCTATACCCGGGGCGCCAGCCGGTGCGGCACATGCTGGAATATCTCCAGGAGGCCATGGGGATGGAGCCCTATCACCCGGCCCCCGGTCGCACCCTGCGCATGCTGGGCCATGTAATGGTTAAGGCCTTTCCGAAGCTGCTTTCCCGCAAGACCTACCTTATCGAGGTTTAAAGACTCAATTCACTCAGCGCGCGCCACCACCGCCGCCACCACCGCCGCCTCCCCCGCCGCCGG
>NZ_JBHGXH010000038.1:0-15080 GCF_041936445.1 Candidatus Darwinibacter acetoxidans
GTCCTGTCCAAGGAAGAGGGCGGCCGCCACACTCCTTTCTTTGAAGGGTACCGTCCCCAGTTCTACTTTAGGACCACGGACGTAACGGGTGTTATCCGCCTGCCCGAGGGCACCGAGATGATCATGCCCGGCGACAACACCCGGCTGATCGGCGAACTGATTACACCCATCGCCATGGAAGAAGGCCTGCGCTTTGCTATCCGCGAGGGCGGCCGCACCGTTGGCGCCGGTGTTGTCACCAAGATTCTCGAGTAGGTGCCCAACTCGTCCAGTCCTCTTTTTGCACCACATCTTGCCGTTTCAGGGGGATTTTTCCCCCTTTTCTCTTGAAAATGCAGTAGTACAGGGCAAAAGCGCAGCCTGGAGAGGTATTGACACCCGATCTGAAATGTGTTAAATTCTAGAGGTATTTCGACTGTCTGGAGGTGGCGGCTGTGCGCGTCGGTATCACATTGGAATGCACTCAGTGCAAGAACCGGAACTATCGCAGCACCAAGAACAAGAAAAGCGATCCGGATCGCATTGAGCTGAAGAAGTTCTGCAAGTTCTGCAGGACCCATACCGTTCACAAAGAAACCCGATAGGGTGCAGAAGGAAGTGAAGAAGGTGGCAACAGTCCAGAGCAAACCCGCCCTTTGGAATAAGATCACGAAGTTCCTGCGGGAAGTTCGTTCCGAGATGCGCAAGGTGTCCTGGCCCAACCGCAAAGAGCTGATCACTTACACCATCGTAGTGCTGGTCACAGTAGTCATCGTTGCGGTCTTCACAGGTGTTGTTGACGTGATCGTGACTGCGGCCTTGAACCTATTGAGTCGATTAGGAGGGTAAGACCAGTGCTTTGGTCGGTACGCCATGAGTGAGAAGGCAAATACAGAAAAAAACTGGTATGTTGTGCACACATACTCGGGCTATGAGAATAAGGTAAAGACCGACCTTGAGAAGAGGATCCAATCGATGGAGATGGAAGACAAGATCTTCCAGATCGTCGTGCCCATGGAAGAAGTGGTGGAGTACAAGGACGGTAAGAAAAAGGTCTCCAAGCGCAAGGTCTTTCCAGGCTATGTGCTGGTGGAAATGATCATGAGCGACGATTCGTGGTATGTGGTTCGCAACACGCCAGGTGTTACCGGCTTCGTGAGCAGCGGGGTCAAACCCATCCCCCTGGAAAAGCACGAAGTGGAAATGATTTTACGCCAGATGGGCATGACCAGGGCACAGAGCGTGTTCGACAAAGGGGATTCTGTGAGGGTTGTCTCAGGTCCGTTCCGGGACTTCACAGGTACCATTACCGAAGTGAATCCAGACAAGGGGAAATTGTGGGTAAGCATTTCCATGTTTGGTAGAGACACTCCCGTTGAGCTGGATTTCCATCAAGTAGCTAAGCTGTAGGTTTTTGAGTGGGAGGACGCAAGTCCGCCATAACCACATTATGTTAAGGGGGTGTATGCGCCGTGGCAAAGAAGGTAAGTGCCGTAATTAAGCTGCAGGTACCAGCAGGCAAGGCCAACCCGGCGCCGCCGGTAGGATCGGCTTTAGGTCAACATGGTGTCAACATTATGGAGTTTTGCAAGGCGTTCAACGAACGGACAGCCAATCAGGCGGGGATGATCATTCCCGTTGTGATCACTGTCTTTGAGGATCGCTCCTTCACGTTTGTGACCAAGACTCCGCCGGCATCGGTGTTGATCAAAAAGGCTATGAATATTGAGCGCGGTTCCGGTGTGCCGAATCGGGAGAAGGTGGGCACCATTAAGCGCAGTCAGATCAGGGAGATTGCCGAACTGAAGATGCCCGACCTGAACGCGGCTGACATCGAAGGTGCCATGCGCATGGTGGAAGGTACCGCCAGAAGCATGGGCGTTGTTGTGGAAGACTAACCGGAAGCGCTGTAAATATACGTGGGAGGATTAAATCCGCTAGCACCACAAAGGAGGAAAGTATTGTGGCCAAACGAGGTAAGAGGTATCAAGAGATTGCTAAGCTCGTTGATCGCCAGAAGTTTTACTCGCCCGCTGAGGCCATTGCCTTAGTGAAGAAGTGTGCGACCGCCAAGTTTGACGAGACAGTTGAAGTTGCTTTTAAGCTGGGCGTTGACCCCCGCCATGCCGATCAGCAGGTGCGCGGCACCGTTATTCTGCCGCACGGAACAGGTCGTGAAGTGAGGGTTTTGGTCTTCGCCAAAGCCGACAAAGCGGAAGAGGCCAGGCAGGCCGGGGCCGATTTTGTGGGCGCCGAAGATTTGGCTGAGAAGATCCAGGGCGGCTGGACTGACTTTGATGTGGCCATCGCCACTCCAGACATGATGAGCGTTGTTGGTAGGCTCGGTAGAATCCTGGGCCCCCGTGGCCTGATGCCTAACCCCCGGACCGGTACCGTGACCTTGGAAGTGGGCAAGGCGGTTCAGGAGTCCAAGGCCGGTAAGGTGGAGTTCCGGGTGAACAAGGAAGCGGGCATGCACGTGCCCATCGGCAAGGTGAGCTTCACCGACGAGCAGCTGTACGAGAACTTCGTGGCCCTCATGGATGCCGTGGTGAAATCGCGGCCCCCGGCAGCCAAGGGTACCTTCATCCGCAAGGTTCACCTGTCCAGCACCATGGGGCCTGGTATACGGGTGAATGCCCAGGAGGCCGTTGCCGCCAGATAATTTTCGCAGGAACCCGCGCGGCGGGTTGACCCCGCTGCCGCGGCATGCTATACTAACCATGTTGCACAACCGAATAATCCTAACCGTAGACAGTTGGTGGCGAAATAAACGCCTTAAAGCAGCGGAGCTGCGCCCACCGAGGTTGGAGATAAGCTTGGATCTGGATTTGTGATCTATTCAGGATCTCCGCTCGGCTGCGGTAGGTCCTTTTTCTTTTGCACGGGGAGGTGAAACGATGGCACGACCTGAAAAGGAGGCAATGGTCCGGGAGATAAAGGAGCGTCTATCTAAAGCTCAGGGAGCGGTTCTGGCCGATTACCGGGGCCTGAACGCCGAGGAGATGACGCAGCTGCGCCGGGAGGCTAGAAACGCCGGAGTTGAGTTCAAGGTTCTGAAAAACACCCTGACCATCCTGGCAGCCCGGGAACTGGACATGAACGATCTGGAGCCCTACCTGACCGGCCCCACGGCATTTGCCTTTGGCTATGACGACCCGGTGGCACCGGCCAAGGTGGTGAGCGGGTTTGCCAAGAAGAGCAAAGCCCTGGAGATCAAGGGTGGCATTGTGGAAGGTAGAGTGATTGGAGCGGAAGCAGTGGCTAACCTGGCGGATCTGCCCGGTAGAGAAGAGCTTCTGTCCATGGTCCTCCGGGGTATGCAGGCGCCCATTGCGGGCCTGGTCAACGTCCTGCAGGGCAACATTCGCAATCTGGTTTATGCCTTAGAGGCAGTGAGAAAACAAAAAGAGGCAGCAAGTGCATAGCTGCATGAATTAAGGAGGTTTTTGCCATGACGAAAGAGCAAATTTTGGAAGCTATTGAGAATATGACCGTATTGGAACTGAGCGAACTGGTAAAGGCTTTGGAAGAGAAGTTTGGCGTATCCGCCGCCGCTCCTGTGGCTGTGGCCGCCGCCGCACCTGCAGCAGCTGCTGAGGCTGCAGAAGAGAAGACCGAGTTTGACGTAATCCTCCAGAGCGTTGGCGACAAGAAGATCAACGTGATCAAGGTCGTCCGCGAGATCACCTCCCTGGGCCTCAAGGAAGCCAAGGATCTGGTGGACAACGCTCCCAAGCCGGTTAAGGAAGGCATCTCCAAGGAGCAGGCTGAAGAGATCAAGGCTAAGCTCGAAGAAGCCGGCGCAACCGTGGAGATTAAGTAGCTGGAAGAATTACGCTGCAGTGGAAAAAAGGACTTCCCCCCGGAGGGAAGTCCTTTTCTTGGCATAATTAGAGACAAACACAGATATACATTGCTTGACAACAAAAAACCCCTGTGTTACTATGGACTAGTGCCACACGTCCACGGCAAAGGGGAAACTACTCCTGCTTTGTCATTATTCAACATAGAAATGCGGAATCCTGCTATTTTGAACAATAATTTTTGGAAGGCTCTTCTGGCAAACGCATAATAAAGCGAGGGAAATTACCCTTGCTTTTCGTCATGTTTTCTAGAGGATATCATAAGGAG
Source organism: Candidatus Darwinibacter acetoxidans (assembly GCF_041936445.1). Taxonomy (NCBI): domain Bacteria; kingdom Bacillati; phylum Bacillota; class Clostridia; order Candidatus Darwinibacteriales; family Candidatus Darwinibacteriaceae; genus Candidatus Darwinibacter; species Candidatus Darwinibacter acetoxidans. Next base: position 4,114 of record NZ_JBHGXH010000038.1, read on the forward strand.
GAGAGGGCCCTTGGTAGAAGCAAAGCACCTGGGAGGACGGGAGCGCTACAGTTTCGGGAAGATCAAAGAAGTCCTGGAAATGCCCAATCTGGTGGAAATCCAGCACAAATCCTACCAATGGTTTTTGCACGAAGGCTTAAGGCAGATGTTCGATGACGTGTCCCCCATCCAGGATTTCACAGGCAATCTGGTCCTGGAATTCTTGGATTACGATTTCGGGGAACCCAAGTATGATGTGGAAGAGTGCAAGAACCGGGATGTAACTTACTCCGCTCCCCTTCGTGTGCGTGTGAGGTTGGTAAACAAAGAGACGGGCGAAGTGAAAGAGCAAGAGGTCTTCATGGGTGACTTCCCCCTTATGACCGAGAACGGTACCTTCATCATCAACGGATCCGAACGCGTTGTAGTCAGCCAATTAGTGCGGTCGCCCGGCGTTTACTTCAGTTTCACACTGGATACCAGCGGTAAGAAGCTGTTTTCTGCCAACATTATCCCCAACCGCGGTGCTTGGCTGGAGTTTGAGACGGACTCCAACGATGTGATCTGGGTACGCATTGACCGCACCCGCAAGCTGCCGGCCACTGTCCTCATCCGCGCCGTGGGCCTGGGAAACGATGCCGCTATCAGGCAGGCCTTCAATGACGCGCCCCAGATTCTGGCCACTTTGGAAAAGGATAACACCCAATCGGAAGCCGAGGCCCTGATCGAGATCTACAAGCGCCTGCGCCCCGGGGAACCGCCCACGGAGGAAAGCGCGCGGGGGCTGTTTTCCACGCTCTTCTACGAGCCCAAACGTTACGATCTGGCCAGCGTGGGCCGGTACAAGATCAACAAGAAGCTGCGCCTCACCGAGCGCCTGGTGGGCAGGGTGAGCACGGACAACGTGGTGCATCCGGAAACCGGCGAAGTGCTGGTGGAGCGCGGCCAGAAGATCACCCGCCGCCAGGCGGAACTGATCCACCAGGCGGGGATCAACGCCGTTGTGGTGACCACCCGGGAAGGCAGGCAGGTGCGCCTCTTTGCCAATGAACAGCCCGGGGAAGAGGTGACCACCATCACCCCCGGCGACATTTTGGCCACCATCAACTACATGGTGGGCTTGGCCGCGGACATAGGTTCGGTGGATGACATCGATCATCTGGGCAACCGGCGGCTGAAGAGTGTGGGTGAACTTCTGCAGAACCAGTTCCGGATCGGCCTGAGCAGGATGGAGCGGGTTGTGCGGGAGCGCATGACCATTCAGGACGTTGATGTGATCACGCCCCAGGCCCTGATCAACATCCGGCCTGTGGTGGCTGCCATAAAAGAATTCTTCGGGTCCAGCCAGCTTTCCCAGTTCATGGACCAGACCAACCCCCTTTCGGAGCTCACCCATAAGCGCCGCTTGAGCGCCTTGGGCCCCGGGGGACTTTCCCGGGATCGGGCCGGTTTCGAGGTGCGGGACGTGCACCACTCCCACTACGGGCGCATGTGCCCCATTGAAACGCCGGAAGGTCCCAACATCGGCCTGATCGGCGCGCTCTGCACCTACGCGCGCATCAACGAATACGGTTTCATTGAAACGCCCTACCGGGTGGTGGAAAACGGAGTAGTGACCGATGAGATCCGCTACCTGACCGCGGATGAAGAGGATGTCTACCGCATCGCCCAGGCCAACGAGCCCACCACGGAAGAGGGCCGTTTTGCCCGCAGCAAGGTGACGGTGCGGGAGGGCGAAGAGATCAAAATAGTCCCCGCGGAGACGGTGGACTACATGGACGTTTCCCCCAAGCAGATCGTCAGTATCGCCACGGCCCTCATCCCCTTTCTGGAAAACGATGACGGGGCCCGGGCCCTCATGGGGGCCAACATGCAGCGCCAGGCGGTACCCTTAATCGAAACGGAAGCACCCATTGTGGGTACCGGGATGGAATACCGGGCGGCCGTGGATTCGGGCGCGGTGCTCCTGTGCAAGAACGATGGTGTGGTGGAAAGGATCACCGGCCGGGAGATCGTGGTGCGCACGGCGCAGGGCCAGGAGCGCTACAGGCTGAAGAAGTTCGAGCGGTCCAACCAGGGAACCTGCATCAACCAGAAGCCCATCTGCCGCGTCGGTCAAGCGGTGAAAAAGGGCGATGTGCTGGCTGATGGCCCCTCCACCAACCAGGGCGAGCTGGCCCTGGGGCGCAACGTGCTGGTGGCCTTCGTGCCCTGGGAGGGCTACAACTACGAAGACGCCATCCTGATCAGTGAAGAGCTGGTCAAAGACGATGTCTTTACTTCTATTCATATTGAAGAATACGAGGCCCAGGCCCGCGATACCAAGCTGGGGCCCGAGGAGATTACCCGGGACATTCCCAACGTGGGTGAAGACAGCTTAAAGAACTTGGATGACCGGGGCATCGTGCGTATAGGCGCCGAGGTTAAACCCGGCGACATCCTGGTGGGTAAGGTCACCCCCAAGGGTGAGACGGAGCTCACCGCGGAAGAGCGCCTCCTGCGGGCCATCTTCGGTGAGAAGGCCCGGGAAGTCCGGGATACGTCCCTGCGGGTGCCCCACGGGGAAGGCGGCATTGTGGTGGACGTGCGCGTCTTCAACCGTGAGGACGGCGATGAACTGCCCCCGGGGGTAAACCGCCTGGTCAGGGTCTACGTGGCCCAGAAGCGCAAGATCTCCGAAGGAGACAAGATGGCCGGGCGCCACGGCAACAAGGGCGTCATCTCCCGGATCATGCCTGTGGAAGATATGCCCTTCCTGCCCGATGGAACCCCGGTGCAGATCGTGCTCAACCCCTTAGGGGTGCCATCCCGTATGAACATCGGGCAGGTGCTGGAAACGCACCTGGGTATGGCCGCCAAGCTCTTAGGCTTGCAGGTGGCCACCCCCGTTTTCGACGGTGCCAGTGAGATCGAGGTTATGGATATGATGGAGAAAGCCGGCATGTCCCGGGATGGCAAGACCATCCTCTATGACGGACGTACCGGTGAACCCTTCGATAATCCGGTAACAGTGGGTATTATCTACATGGTGAAGCTGGCCCACCTGGTGGATGACAAGATCCATGCCCGCTCCACCGGCCCCTACTCCCTGGTCACCCAGCAGCCCCTGGGCGGCAAGGCCCAGTTCGGCGGGCAGCGGTTTGGTGAGATGGAAGTGTGGGCTTTGGAGGCCTACGGGGCCGCCTACACCCTGCAGGAGATCCTCACCGTGAAGTCCGACGACGTGGTGGGCAGGGTGAAGACCTACGAAGCCATTGTCAAGGGCGAAAACATCCCGGAACCCGGGGTGCCGGAATCCTTCAGAGTGCTGGTGAAGGAACTCCAGAGCCTGGCCCTGGACGTCAGGGTTTTGGGTGAAGACGAGAGAGAGATTGAGATCAAGGAAGACGAAGAGGATATCAGCGAAATGGCCAGGGAGCTGGGAATTGATATCCAGACTGCTGGTGCGGGTGCCAACGCGGCCCGTGCCCAGGCGAATCGTTCCAAAACTAAACAGGTGGACGATGAAGAGCTGGGCGAGGATGATGAGGACGATTCCTCCCCTGACGAAGGCCTAGAGGATGATGATTTCGTGGCAGATTTGGACGACACTGATCTGGACTTCCCCGAAGATGAACCTTCACTAGATGAACTCGATGGCCTGGAAGATGAGGAAGAGGATCTGTAACGCCAGGGAGCGTGCACGCAACTAGCGGATAGACAAGAAGGAGGGACAGCCCTTGTTGGATATCAATTATTTCGACCGGATTCGTATTGGGCTGGCATCACCAGAACAGATTCGGGCCTGGTCCAGTGGTGAAGTGAAGAAGCCCGAAACCATCAACTACCGGACCCTGAAGCCTGAGCGGGAAGGCCTGTTCTGTGAAAAGATCTTTGGACCGACACGGGACTGGGAATGCCACTGCGGCAAGTACAAGCGCGTGCGGTATAAAGGAATTGTCTGTGATCGCTGTGGTGTGGAAGTGACCAGGGCGAAGGTACGGCGGGAGCGTATGGGGCACATTGAGCTGGCCGCCCCCGTTTCCCATATTTGGTTTTTTAAAGGCATACCCAGCCGCATGGGCTTAATTTTAGATATGTCCCCACGGACGCTGGAGAAGGTGCTCTATTTCGCCTCCTACATCGTCATCGACCCCGGCGATCCGGCGGTGACCGGGCTGACCAAGCAGCAGCTCCTCAGCGAGGCTGAGTACCGGGAGTACCGGGATAAATACGGGAGTGCCTTTGAGGCGGGCATCGGTGCGGAGGCCATCAAGAAGCTCCTTCAGGAGCTGGATTTGGATGAACTAAGTGCGGAATTGCGCCGGGAAATCGCGCAGTCTTCCGGCCAGCGCCGGGTCCGTGCCGTACGGCGGCTGGAAGTTGTGGAGGCCTTCCGCGCCTCGGGCAACGACCCCGCCTGGATGATTTTGGATGTTATCCCCGTGATCCCGCCGGAGCTCAGGCCCATGGTGCAGCTGGACGGCGGACGGTTTGCCACCTCCGACCTCAACGATCTCTACAGGCGGGTGATCAACCGCAACAACCGCCTCAAGAGACTTTTGGAGCTGGGCGCTCCGGACATTATCGTCCGCAACGAAAAGCGCATGCTCCAGGAGGCCGTGGATGCCCTGATCGACAACGGCCGCCGGGGCAGGCCGGTCACCGGCCCGGGCAACCGGCCCCTGAAGTCCCTCAGCGATATGCTCAAGGGTAAGCAGGGGCGTTTCCGCCAGAACCTCTTGGGCAAACGCGTGGACTATTCCGGCCGTTCCGTAATTGTGGTCGGTCCGAAACTGCGCTTCCACCAGTGCGGCCTGCCCAAGGAAATGGCCCTGGAGCTGTTTAAGCCCTTTGTCATGAAGGAGCTTGTGGAAAAGGGTATTGCCCACAACATCAAAAGCGCCAAGAAGATGGTGGACCGGGTGCGCCCGGAAGTGTGGGACATTGTGGAGGAGGTCATTAAAGAGCATCCCGTGCTGCTCAACAGGGCCCCCACCCTGCACAGACTGGGCATCCAGGCCTTCGAGCCAGTTTTGGTGGAAGGCCGGGCGATTCAGCTGCATCCCCTGGTCTGCTCCGCCTACAACGCGGACTTCGACGGCGACCAGATGGCGGTGCACGTGCCCCTGTCCGCGGAGGCCCAGGCAGAAGCAAGGCTTTTGATGCTCTCCACCAACAACATCCTGGTTCCCTCCAGCGGCAGGCCCATCGTCACACCCAACCAGGACATGGTCATCGGCCTGTACTACCTTACTTCGGTGAAGGAGGGAGCCAAGGGCGAGGGCCGCTACTTCGGCTCCATGGAAGAGGTGCTCCACGCTTACAATGCTGGCTCCATCGAACTGCATGCCAAGATCATCCTGCGGCTTGATGGCGAGCAGAGAACGCGTCTGGAGACCACCCCGGGCCGCTTGCTTGTGAACAGTATCATGCCTGAAGACTTCGGCTTCATTAACGAAGCGCTGGATAAAAAGAAGCTGGTCAATTTGGTGGACCGCCTTTACAAACAATACGGTGCCCATGAGACCGCACAGATCCTGGACCAGATCATGCAGCTGGGCTTCCACTACAGCACCCGCTCGGGGACCACGGTGTCCATTGCCGACATCGCCGTTCCCGCCACCAAGAACGAGCGGATCCGGGCCGCGGAAGAAGAAGTGGAGCAGATCGAGCAGCAGTACCGCCGGGGCCTGCTCACCGCGGAAGAGCGCTACCAGCGGGTATGCGCGGTCTGGACCAAGACCAAAGAGCTGGTCACCAGGGATATGCTGGACAACTTCGACGATTTCAACCCCGTTTACATGATGGCCAGATCTGGTGCCCGGGGTAACGAGTCCCAGATCAGCCAGCTGGCGGGCATACGCGGTCTGGTTGCGGACCCCACGGGCCGTACTTTTGAGATTCCCATCAAGGCCAACTTCCGGGAAGGCCTCACCGTATTGGAGTTCTTCATCTCCAGCCACGGTACCCGCAAGGGCCTGGCGGACACCGCCATCCGCACAGCCGACTCCGGTTATCTGACCAGGCGGCTGGTGGACGTGGCCCAGGATGTGATCGTCAGGGAGCATGACTGCGGCACCGAGGATTACATCACCGTGGGTGCCATCAAGGAGTTCACCGGGGACAGCGAAGCGGTAATTGAGCCCCTCTGGGAGCGCATTGCCGGCCGGATAGCCGCTGAAGATGTGGTGCATCCTGAGACAGGTGAAGTCCTGGTGGCCCGAGGGGAGATGATCAGCGATGATGCGGCCCGGGCCATTGAAGAGGCAGGCATTGAGCGGGTGAAGATCCGCTCCGTCCTGGTCTGCAAGACCCGCCACGGGGTATGCGTGCAGTGCTACGGGCGCAACCTGGCCAACGGCACCCTGGTAGATGTGGGCGAAGCGGTGGGCATCATTGCCGCCCAATCCATCGGCGAGCCCGGTACGCAGCTCACCATGAGGACGTTCCACACCGGTGGCGTTGCCGGAGACGACATCACCGCCGGTCTGCCCAGGGTAGAGGAGCTCTTCGAAGCCCGCAAGCCCAAAGGCCAGGCCATTATCAGCGAGATCGCCGGTACCGTGAGCATCGTGGAGAACAAAGGTGTCACCAAGGCAGTGGTGAGCGGTCCCGAGGGAGAAGCTTCCTATGTAATACCCTACGGTGCCCGCCGCAAGGTGAAGGATGGATCCCAGGTGCAGGCTGGCGACCGCCTCACCGAAGGGCCAGTGAACCCCCACGATATCCTGGCGGTCCAGGGCGTCCTGGCGGTCCAGGAGTACCTGGTCCAGGAGGTGCAGGAGGTCTACCGCTCCCAGGGTGTGAACATCAACGACAAGCACATCGAAGTGATCGTGCGGCAGATGCTGCGCAAGTGCAAGGTGGAGGATCCGGGCGATACGCCCATGCTCCCCGGTTCGCTGGTTGATATCTTCGAATTCGAAGAGATCAACGCCAAGGTGCAAGCGGAGGGAGGCGAGCCCGCAGTGGGCAAGCCAGTGCTGCTGGGCATCACCAAGGCTTCGCTGGCCACCGAGAGCTTCTTGTCTGCCGCCTCCTTCCAGGAGACCACCCGGGTGCTTACGGATGCTTCCATTAAGGGCAGGGTGGACCGGCTGATCGGCCTGAAGGAAAACGTGATCATCGGCAAGCTCATCCCGGCCGGCACAGGCATGGCCCGCTACCGCCGCATCGGTATAGCTGTGGAAGGCCAGGAGGAAGAACCGCCCGCCGAGGATGGGGTGGAAGCCGAAGAGGTGGAACTGGTTTCCGGCTGATGGCGCCCTGATGGGCTGTTCTGCAAGATTTTATTGACAGGGACAGCCGGAGATGATAGAATTAGCTGTGTTGCCCGCAGGGGTCTAGCGCCTCTGCGGGATCTCTTGAGTAAAGGGGAGGACCGTGATGCCAAACAGACTTGCGACGGCGCGCAGAGTGGTCGGTACTAAGCAGACTATGAAGGCGATCCAAGCTGGACAGGCGGAGCTGGTCTACTTAGCTCGAGATGCTGATGAACACGTGACTGGCCCCGTACGCAGGGAATGCGCAGCACGGGGCATCGAAGTGGTTGAAGTGGAAACCATGGCAGAGCTGGGCAAAGCCTGCTCCATTGAGGTGGGGGCTGCGGTCGCTTGTGTCATGAAATCTACAGAGAATTAGAAGGAAGGGAGGTTATCCAGCATGCCAACGATCAATCAATTGGTTAGGAAGGGTCGCCGTATTCAGAGATCCAAGAGCTCTGCTCCCGCGCTGGGATTCACCCAGAACACACTGCGTGATGAGGTGATCTACAACCCCAAGGGGTCGCCGCAAAAGAGGGGCGTCTGCACCAGGGTTTATACGGCTACGCCCAAGAAACCCAACTCGGCCCTGCGGAAAGTAGCCCGTGTGAGATTAACCAATGGTATTGAGGTGACTTCCTATATCCCCGGCGAAGGCCACAATCTGCAGGAACACAGCGTGGTTCTGATTCGTGGCGGCAGGGTCAAGGACCTACCGGGCGTACGCTATCACATCATTAGAGGTACACTAGATGCAGCGGGGGTAGCCGATCGGCGCCAAGGCCGCTCCAAATACGGTACCAAGAGACCTAAGTAGGAAAACCTGGAATCTCTATGCAAAAGGGGTGAAAACCAATGCCGAGAAGAGGAAACGTTCCCAAGCGGGATGTGCTCCCTGATCCTATCTATGGCAGCAAGCTGGTTACCAAGTTCATCAACGCCATCATGCGCGATGGCAAGCGGGGCAAAGCCGAGTCCATCATGTATGGTGCGCTGAAGCTGGCCCAGGAGAGAACCGGCACCGACGCCATGGAACTGCTGGAACAGGCTGTGAACAATGTTAAGCCAGTTGTGGAAGTTAAGCCCCGCCGTGTAGGTGGTGCCACCTACCAGGTGCCTGTGGAAGTGCGGGCTGACAGGCGGCAGACCTTGGCGCTGCGCTGGATAGTACAGAACGCCAGGCTCCGTGGAGAAAAGACCATGGTGGAAAGACTAGCCGGCGAGCTGATGGACGCAGCCAACAATCAGGGCGGCGCCGTAAGAAAGAAAGAAGATACTCACCGTATGGCGGAAGCCAACAAGGCTTTTGCTCATTACCGTTGGTGATTCGCTGCCAAGGCAGTGGGCCGTGCACACGGGTGCTCTATTCAACGGGGTGGGTGAGTCTACTCGGCTAGGAGGAGAAAATCGTGGGAAGAGAGTTTGCGGTTGAGAAAACGCGAAATATAGGTATCATGGCCCATATTGATGCAGGCAAGACCACGACCACTGAAAGAATCCTCTTCTACACCGGGAAAGTTCACAAGATAGGCGAGACACACGAGGGTGGAGCAACCATGGACTGGATGGCTCAAGAGCGCGAGAGAGGCATTACCATCACCTCGGCTGCGACGACCTGTCACTGGAAGGGTTATCGAATTAACATTATTGACACGCCCGGCCACGTGGACTTTACTGTGGAAGTGGAGCGTTCCCTGCGCGTCTTGGATGGCGCGGTGGCAGTGTTCTGTTCGGTGGGCGGGGTGGAGCCTCAATCAGAGACGGTCTGGCGCCAAGCGGACAGGTACCATGTACCCCGCATCGCCTACGTCAACAAGATGGACCGCGTAGGAGCCAATTTCCAGAGGGTCATGGACATGATGGTGGAGCGCCTGGGTGCCAATCCCGTGGCCGTGCAGTGGCCCATCGGTGCTGAAGACACGTTCCGCGGCATCGTTGATCTGGTTGAAATGAAGGCCCACTTTTATATCGATGACATCGGCAACTTCGAAGTGGGGGAAATCCCCGAGGAACTGCGGGATGAGGTGGAACTCGCCCGCCAGCTGCTTGTGGAGAAGGTTGCCGAAACCGATGATGAGCTGACCATCAAGTACCTTGAGGGTGAAGAAATAACTCCGGAAGAACTGAAGGCTGCCCTGCGCAGAGCCTGCATCGCAGTGGAACTGATCCCGGTGCTCTGCGGTTCATCCTTTAAGAACAAAGGGGTGCAGCCGCTGCTGGATGCGGTGGTGGAATACCTGCCTTCTCCTGCGGATCTACCGCCGGTGGAAGGGTCCAATCCGGCAACGGGTGCCGAGGAACACCGGGCGCTGAGGGATGATGAGCCCTTTGCGGGCCTGGCCTTCAAGATCATGGCAGACCCTTACGTGGGTAAGCTGGCCTTCTTCAGGGTTTATTCCGGCACCCTGCGGGCTGGCAGCTACGTGCTGAACGTCAGCACGGGCAGGCGGGAACGGGTAGGACGCATCCTGCTCATGCACGCCAACCATCGGGAGGATGTGGACCAGGTCTTTTCCGGAGATATCGCAGCCATTGTGGGCCCCAAAGACATCTCCACCGGTGATACCCTGGCAGATGAAAAACACCCCATTTTGCTGGAGGCCCTGGAGTTCCCGGAGCCGGTCATTAACTTGGCGGTGGAACCGAAGTCCAAGGCAGATCAGGATAAACTTGGTTATGCCCTGCAGCGCTTAGCGGAAGAGGATCCCACTTTCAGGGTCTACACCGATCAAGAGACTGGGCAGACCATCATTGCCGGCATGGGCGAACTGCACCTGGAGATCATCGTCGACCGCTTGCTGCGCGAGTTTAAGGTGGAGGCCAACATCGGCAAACCGCAGGTTGCTTACCGTGAAACCATCACCAAGGCCGTCAAGGCCGAAGGGAAGTTCGTGCGGCAGACCGGCGGGCGCGGCCAGTACGGCCACGTTGTTCTGGAGGTTGAGCCCAACGAACGCGGTGCAGGGTTTGTGTTTGAAAACAAGATTGTGGGCGGTGTAGTGCCCAGGGAGTATATTGCTCCGGTTGAAGCGGGGATCAAAGAGGCCATGCTCACTGGCGTTGTGGCGGGATTCCCCGTGGTGGACGTGAAGGTGGCCCTGGTGGATGGGTCCTACCATGAAGTGGATTCCTCAGAATTGGCCTTTAAGATCGCCGGTTCCATTGGCTTTAAGGAAGCGTGCCGTCAGGCAGCGCCTGTGATTTTGGAACCCGTCATGAAACTGGAAGTTGTGACACCCGATGATTTCTTGGGTGATGTCATGGGCGATATTAACGCCAGACGCGGTAAGATTGAAGGAATGGAACAGCGGGGGAATACGCAGATTGTGCGTGGTTATGTTCCGCTGGCAGAGATGTTTGGCTACGCCACCGCACTGCGTTCCATGACGCAGGGAAGGGCACAGCACACCATGACCTTCGCCTATTACGAACAACTGCCGCCCGCTTTAGCAGAGGAAATCATCCACTCTGCCGGTATCTAAACTAAAACCACTTTCCCAAGGAGGAAGAAGAAAAATGGCTAAGCAAAAGTTTGAGAGAACCAAACCCCACGTCAACGTAGGCACCATCGGCCACGTTGACCACGGCAAGACCACCACCACAGCTGCCATCACCATGCTGTTGGCCCGTAAGGGTTTGGGACAGGTGAAGAAGTTCGAGGAAATCGACAACGCTCCCGAAGAGAGGGAACGGGGCATCACCATTAACACGTCCCACGTGGAATATGAAACTGAAAAGCGCCAC
>NZ_JBHGXH010000039.1:0-25575 GCF_041936445.1 Candidatus Darwinibacter acetoxidans
ACCATCAAGCCCTACGAGATCAAGACCTTTAAGGTGAGACTGAAGTAAGCAGCAGGGAAACAAGGCCCATCGCGCCAGAGCGCGGTGGGTCCTTTTTTCGGGGCTCCCCGCCGCGTATCAGCCGGGCCTTTTTGGGAAATATTAGGACAAACTAGGCTGAAGGGGGTTAAGACATGAACTGGTTGTCCCGGCTGGCTCTGCTTCTGGTGATTATCGGTGCTTTGAACTGGCTTTTGGTGGGGCTCTTCCAGTGGGATCTGGTGGCTTCCGTCTTCGGAGGGGAAACCATGCGGGCCTCATCCATGCTGGCGCGGATCGTGTACACACTGGTGGGCGTTGCGGGCCTGTACTGCCTGACCTTCTTGTTTGGGGGGGGCAGGGTCGGAGCGGAGTAGCCGCCCCAGAATTATCCCGCTTGTACTCAGCTTTCATCTGCCAACTCCCAGAAAGTCTCGGCCCAGGCCGGGGCTTTTGCTGTATAGAGGGGGGTATAATAACCCCAGGAAAAGGGAAGGGGGGTTGCCATGTCCAAGGTAATCGCTGCACCGCTTACCCAAGTTGAGCTGCGCAGGGCCATCCTGGAATTCGCCCAGGGCAGGGATACGGGCTACCTGGGAACAGCGGGCCCCGGCGGTGTGCATGTGAGCCCGGTGAAGTACTTCATCGACCCAGAGCTCAACATCTACATCCATTCCCGGGGGGGAACCAAGTTTGAGAACCTGGCGGTCAATGACCAAGTCTGCCTCTTGGTTTCCACGCCGTTTGCCGATGATCTGCATCAGATCCGAGGGGTGCAGTTTTTCGGCCGAGCCCAGGTGGCCCAGGCCCAATCCCAGCTTTACGAGATGGCGGAAGAGCTCTGCCCCTGGGATCACGGGGAGGAGATGAAGTTGATTCACGTGGCGGTAAAGGCGGCGGTGTACGTGGATCGGCTCCACGGCAGAGACATTAAGCAGAGATGGTTTAGAGAGGGTTAGGTGGGCGCACCTTTGGAGGGTGCGCCCTTCACTGCGCTGAGGATGGGGACAAGCCTTCCCGGCATTTATCTTTGCTTTTGGGCAGGAGTTAATCTTAAGTCGTTGAATAAGATTCAGTGGCCTTGGAACGGGCCTGCATACGCAGCAAGAGATCTGCTGAGGAGGAGAAAAACATGGCTAGGGAATCAACTCGCAATCTGGTTTTGGCAGCGTTCTTTGTGGCCTTAGGGCTGCTCATGCCGTTTTTCACCGCCCAGGTTCCAGCTTTAGGGGCGCGTTTTTTGCCCATGCATCTTCCTGTCCTTTTGGGTGGGTTCATCCTGGGAGGCCCCCTGGCTCTGGTGGTGGGGCTGATCACTCCCCTTCTGCGCAGCTTTTTGTTTGGCATGCCGCCCATGTTTCCCACCGCGGTGGCCATGGCCTTTGAACTGGCTGCCTACGGCCTGCTCACGGGGGTGCTCTACCAGAGGACCCGTCAAGTTTTCCTGGCGCTCATCTTGGCCATGCTCGGGGGCAGGCTGGTCTGGGGTGTGGTGAGCCTTGTCCTTTACGGCTTAACGGGCTCCGCCTTCGGCTGGCAGGTGTTTACCGCCAGCGCGTTCATCAACCCCCTGCCGGGGATCATCTTCCAGATCGTCTTTATTCCCGTGGTGGTCATGGCCCTGCGGAGGGCAGGTCTGCTGAAAAACGATTAGCGGGGCGCTAACGGCGTCTGCTCCTTAAGCTGGGGCCGAGGCTAACATTGACAGAGCAGGAGTTCTCATAATATAATGGAAACAACAGATTTACGTGCGCAGCCGCAGATCCTCCTTGGTCTGGGTGCGCTTTTCTGTCCAAAAGGTTGTAATCGTTTACAATATACAATCAGCTGCCGGTGCCTTCTCAGCTAAGGCCAGCAGTGCAGACGGAGGGGACAGTCATGAGCAGTGAACAGGCAAAGAAATGGGGTTTTGCCACCAAGGCCATTCACGGAGGTTACAGCCCCAATGCGGCCGGGGCCCTGATCACCCCCATCTATCAGACCTCGACCTACCGCTTCTCGTCGGCGGAACAGGGGGCGCGCAGGCACCGCTTTGAAGAGGACGGGTACATCTACACCCGCACAGGGAATCCCAACTCCACGGAACTGGAACAGAAGCTGGCCCTCTTGGAAGGGGGCGAAGCGGCGGTGGCCACCGCCTCCGGTATGGGAGCGATCACTTCCGCTTACTGGAGCATTCTCAAGCCGGGAGACCACGTGGTGGCCGGCAAAGCCCTTTACGGCAGCGTCTATGTGTTCCTTTCCCAGGGCGTAGCCAGCTTCGGCGTGGAAACCACCTTTGTGGACACCACTGATCCGGAGGAAGTGCGCAGGGCCCTGCGGCCCAACACCAAGGTGGTGCACCTGGAAACACCGGCCAACCCCACCCTCTCCCTGGCGGACATCGGGGCCATCAGCAAAATTGCCCACGGGGTTCCTGGGTGTATGGTGTTTGTGGACAACACCTACTGCACGCCGTACCTGCAAAGGCCCTTGGAGCTGGGCGCGGATGTGGTGCTCCATTCCGCCACCAAATACCTCAACGGGCACGGAGATGTGCTGGCGGGTATCGTGGTGGGACCCAAAGCGTTTGTGGACCGGGTCCGGCAGTTCGCGATAAGAGATATGACCGGTTCCGTTTTGAGCCCCTTTGACGCTTATCTCATTTGCCGCGGCCTGAAAACGTTAACAATCCGCATGGAACGGCACTGCGCCAATGCCCAGGTGGTGGCGGAGTTCCTGGAGCAGCATCCAGCGGTGGAGAGGGTCTACTACCCAGGCCTGCCCAGCCATCCCCAGTACGAGCTGGCCCAAAGGCAGATGCGGCTGCCCGGGGGCATGATCGCCTTTGAACTGAAGGGCGGAATGGAAGCTGGCGTCACCCTCATGGATAACGTCCAGCTCTGCACCTTGGCGGTGAGCTTGGGGGATACGGAAACTCTGATCCAGCATCCCGCCACCATGACCCATGCCACCTATACACGGGAAGATCGCCTGGCCTGCGGAATCACCGATGGTCTAGTGCGCCTTTCCGTGGGCTTAGAGGATCCCCAGGATATCATGGACGATCTGCGAGCTGTGCTCGACAGGCTCCAATAAAGGAGGTGAAGCAGCCGCTCTAGGTTTACGGCAAAAGGTATGTTGCTCAGCTTGTTCCATCACTTCAACTTTAAGGGGGAATTGCTATGAAAAAGGCAAGATTAGCTCTGCTGCTCTTGGCGCTGGTTGTGGTTCTGGCCGCGCCTGCCTATGCCCAGGATAATACCCTGCTACGGTCTGCGCATGGACCAAACGGGTAACCTTGACCTGCACTACACCACCGCCGCCGGGCCCTTCATCGCTGGCGAGAACATTTTCGAGCCCCTCGTGGCCAAAGATGTGGATGGTACCATCCATCCCCACCTGGTGGAGGACCTGCCGGAGATCTCCCAGGACGGTTTGGTGTACACCTTCAAACTGAAGGAAGGGATCACCTTCCACGACGGCAGCCTGCTCACCACTGAAGACGTGGTGGCCACCTTTGAGCGGCTGCTGGATCCGGAGAACGTCAGCGTGCATTCGGGCGTGCTCACCAGGCTGATCCTTGGCGCTGCCGAATTCGCCGCCGGGGAAGCGGATGAAATCGCTGGCATTACGGTCTATGATGAATGACTACACCTTCTCCTTCACCTTGACAAGTCCCAACGTAACCTTCCTCAACAGCCTCAGCGACCTGGCCTTTGCCATTTACCCCGCGGAAGCCAAGGACATCCCGGGCTGGGGTGTGGAAACCGTGATCGGTACCGGTCCCTTTATGCTTTAAGGAATTCAGGCCCACCGAAAAGCTGGTCCTGGAGCGCTATGACAACTACCATGGCGGCGTGAAGAAGCTGCAGCGTATGGAGTTCGTGCACATGGACGAGAACACCGCGCTCATGGAGTTTGAAGCTGGCAACATTGACATCACCGACATCAGCGACGCCCGCCTCATTGCCTGGTATCTGGGCAGCCCTGAGTATAGAGATATGGTGCACCGGGTTGAGCAGTCTGGCGTGATCCTCTTGAGCTTCAACATGCAGATGGAGCCCTTCACCGATCGGGAAGTGCGCCGGGCGATCAGCATGGCCATCAACCGGGAGGAAATCGCCAACCAGCTCCTGCAGGGGCTGTACACACCGGCCAAGAGCATCCTGCCCAACAGCGTACTCGGCTACGACCCAGATCTGGAGCCCATTGAGTACAACCCGGCCAAAGCCAAGGAGATCCTGGCCAGCGCCGGCTATCCCGATGGCCTGCACATCCAAGCCATCACCACCGATACCGCCGCCACAACGGTGATCCTCCAGTACCTGGAGCAGTCGCTGAAGGAAGCTAACATTTTCCTGACCATCCAGACTGTGGATGCCGCTGGCTTCAACGACATCCGGGCTCAGGGGAAGGTACCCATGTTCATCCTGACCTGGGTTGGCGAATCCGGTGAGCCGGATTCCCTCCTCGTTTGAACGGGCCGACTCGGCCGTGGAAAATCGCGCTTCGGGCATTAGCTGGCCTCGCCAGTACCTAGAAGCGCAACCGCCCCATCCTGGTCTTGGGTCCGTGAAACAAGCAACTGCGAGGTCTCAACCTACTAAACGTTGACACTTACGAACCGGGTTGGATTTTTTACAATCTTTGGCGAAACATGTTATAATTGGGTAAATAGGTAGACCAGTTGAGGGGCGATTTTCATGTTGAAGAAGGAACGCAGCAAAGAGCGGAACAACGTCACCATTAAAGATGTGGCTGAGGATGCCGGCGTTTCCACGGCCACCGTTTCCAGGGTCCTCAATAAGAGTCCTTTGGTTACTGAGGACCTGATTGAGCGCGTGCAGAAATCCATCGCTAAGCTGGGCTACCGGCCTAATGCCGCTGCCCGCGCCCTGAAAACCAAGAAGACCCGGGCCATTGGCATTCTCGTTCCCGACATTTCCAACCCCTATTTCATGCACATCATCAAGGGCATTGAAGATGTGATCTCGCCCCTGGAATACAGCTTGCTCATGGCCAGTTCCGACGAGGACCCCATGAAGGAACAGCGCCTCCTTAACGTGCTGGCAGAAGATCGCATCGACTGCCTGGTTTTGGCTACCGCGGGCAGTAACGAGGAAGTGATCGAGGCCGTGCACTTCGGCGGCCTGCCCATCGTGCTGGTGGACCGCCTGCCGGAGGAACTGGCCGATTCCATGGATGCGGTGGTGGAGGACAACTACGGGGCAGCCTATGAACTCACCCAAAGGGTGCTGGAGCAAGGGGTGCACTCTTTGGCTGTGATCCACGGCCCCCAAACGGCCAGCACCGCGCAGCAGCGGGCGGCAGGCGTGCGCGCCGCCATCAGGGACACGGCCCCAAGGGTCGCGGTCACGGAATACTACGGAGACTTCTATTTCAACTCCGGGCTCAGGGCCGCCAGGCGCTTCCTGGAGAAGGGCTGCCCAGAGGCGCTGCTGGCCATGAACAACCTCATGGCCATGGGTGCCCTCTCCGAACTGCTCAAGAGGGGCTGCAAGATCGGTACGGATTTGGTCTTTGGATCATACGGCGCGGTGGATACGCTCATGCTGCCGGGGACTACCATCTACTACGTGAACCAAAGCCCCAGGGCGCTAGGCGCATCCGTGGGCAAGCTGGTCAAGCGCAGGCTACACGATCCAGAGGCGGATGTAGTATACGATGTGGTGAAGCAGCCTGTTTTAGTGCAGCGCCTTTAGGAGCAGAGCAGGAATCGAACTGAGGCTGTTGAAGCAAGGGGTAGAACAAAAGGGAGGGATGAGCTTGGACTTCAGCGGTGTAATCCATTACGCGCAGCACCATGACCGCATCATGGCTCTCTATCTGGTGGGTTCATATGGAACTGGGTACCATACACCGCTAAGCGATATCGATTTTGCCGTTATCTCTAGAGAAAGTCTAGGTTTTGCTGAACAGGCCGCGATCCTCACCGACTTCATGGACATTCTGGGCAGGGACGATGTGGACATTATCTTCCTTCCTGGAGCTGGGTTGGTCCTGCAGCACAAGGTGCTCAGCGAAGGCACGCTTTTGTATAACAGGGACGAGGTTTTCCTTGCGGATTTTGTAGAGTACACGATTAAGTACTACTGCGACTTCCAGATCGATCTCAACCAGTTCTACCGGGATTACGATCTTGGGCTGTTGGAGGAATATGGCCATGATCGAACATGAGAAGATCAGACAGAAAGTGCAGTTTATGCGAGACAGGCTTAAGCAGCTCGAACTAGTTGGTTCCATGAGCTTCCAGGACTTTGCCAGCCACCCCTTCGCCTTTGATGCGGCGGTGCGATCGCTGCAGGTTTTGATCGAAGCCATGCTTGATATCGGAGGGCATATTGTAGCACGTGAGGGCTATGGGATACCCAAGACATATGCCGGTATCATTACCTTATTGGCAGAGCATGGCGTCATTGACCGTGAACAGACAGCCAACTACGTGGCTATGGTCCGTTTTCGAAACAGGGTTGTGCACTTGTACGACGAGGTGGAGCCCGCAATAGTATACCAGATCATCCGTGAACGCCTTGACGACTTCCGGCGCTTTATCTCTGCCATAGTCCGTAGGTATTTGAGTCCGCAAGACTGAACTCGGCTCAAGGCATAGGCTTGAAGTCTGTGCAGGAAGAAGCCTAGAAAGCAGATTAAGCCTTGGCAATGGGATGGCGCAGTACCGTCTTCAGCTTCTCGGGAGCGGTCTTTCTAGGATCGCTGAGATAGATCTCATGATGCAGGCGCTTTGGGGAAAAGTCTATTCTGTAACCGTGCTCTGCGGCGAAGGCGTGCATGCGTTGAACGCTTTGCGGTTCGGTATCGTAAGGACCTACATGCAGCATCTGCACGCACAGCCCCTCGGCAAAGGAGATGAGCTGGGCCTTGGTCAGATCCAGGTCTGGTTTCTTTTTGCCCAGCTTTTCCTTGGCCCAGGCCACGACATCTTCGTTTACGAAGGAAGGCTGCCTGAGCAGCATGGTCCAGAGGAGCCCCTGTTTGTTGGTTACTACCCAAGACTCGGCATCCACATCACCGCCCCACCAAAGTCCCTCCAGAGGCGGGATGACGTAGTCGAAGTACCCTTCGGGAGCACTACCGCTTTTGGGGCTCATCTTGATCGTATAGGACAGGCCGTAGAGTAGTTCCACCGCTTCCCGATACTCTTGGGACGTGTTGGGATCACCCTGCCCGTCCACGGCCAGGAACAGCATTTCGGGAACGTCCACAATGGCTGGAGTGGTTTTGGGCTGATAGAGGTGCTTCTCCTCTTTTTTGAAGTCAAATTTAGCCACTTTGATCCGCCTCCCCCGTTTTCTTGAGTATATTATACCACACGGCTCAGGATCTTCGGAACTTACGTTCGCTTTAGGGGTGGACGGGCACGGCAACATCGGGTAGAATAATACCAACATATCCACATGGGAAGGAGAGAAGCGATGGACAGCTACCAAGTGGTTTTGGAGTACTTCGAGAAAGCCACTGAACCAGCCCGAACTGGGGACATAGTGGAGGCAACTGGCCTGGACAAAAAAGAAGTGGAAAAGGCCATGAACAAGTTGAAAAAGGAAGGCAAGATCGTCTCTCCCAAAAGGTGCTATTGGGAAATCAAGAAGTAGCGGATTTACGAAGTGGTAACGTGGGCTCCCCGGTCGGATTTGGCAGGGGAGCTTTTTTGTCCCTCGACGCCACGGGGCGGCAGGAGAAGGCTCTGCTATCTAAGTTACACTTTTCCCTATGTCGAGAAAGCCAAGATCGCTCTTGAAGCTGGGTATATATCCCGGGGTAGGTATCGACAGCTTCTGATAGAGGCAGGTCTGATGGATCTTCTCTGAGGAAGGTGAACCGTCTGCGGGAGGATAGGCTGGCCCTATGGCCCGGTAGAGCACTGATCGGATGGCTGTTTTTGGCACTTCGCCGCAGGTGGAGTTGTGAAATTTCTTGCGGGATATGCACGGTTTAGGAAGAAAAATGAAACGAGGTGCACTTAGCGTGAATTCTTCTCGTAAAAGGTGCGGCCTCGCCGTGTCGTTGAGCCGACGGTAGGTGAATAGTCTCTTCTACGCCGGCCGAGTTGGTTCGATCTAGCTACCAAAACCACGAATGGAGGGTGAGAAGTGAAAGGCGCTCGCGACTGTAAAACTGTAACTACACTGATCCTTGCAGTACTGGCCTTTTTCGTCTTCCTGTCGATCGCACACATTGTTGAGACAAATGGTGGAAAGGTGGATGTGGACCGACTCACCATCGCAACCAGCGAAGGAGCTGTGTTGAGTGCTAAACTGTGGCGGCCCAAGAACGCATCGGCAGAAAATCCGGCGCCCGCAGTGATCCTGGTCCCAGGTGGGAATGCCAACTTGGAGTATATGTCAGCTACGTCCTTGGAGCTAGCCCGCAGAGGTTATGTCGCCATAGCCATCGATCCTTTCACCATCGGCAGGTCTGATGTAATCCAACCGAGTCCAGACTTGGGGGCGAGCTCGACCCTCGCCTATATCAAGCAGCTGGACTTTGTGGACAAGGACGCCATCGGCATGGTGGGCTGGTCAGCGGGTGTTGGGCGGATGAACGCGGCAGCGATTAACCCAGATGGAAGTCCCAATGGTGTAAAGGCGCTGTTTGGCTTCGGAGCAGGGGCTCCTGGCGACCCTGAGCTGCCCATCAACCAAGGCTTTTTCATCGGCAAGATCGAGACAACCTACGGCTTCGGAGTGGAGAAGCAGAGGGATATCAACACCTCAAGGGCCTTCACTGCCGGTATGCAGACCGACTACGTGGAGTTCGCCACTTGGTATGGCGATCTGGCCAATAACAAGGGCCGCATTCTCTACACCGGGTGGACTGGACATATCCTGGGCCTGATCTCGAAATCCGGTGTCTGGGCGGCATGCCACTTCTTTAATGATGCACTCGCTCCTGCGCCCAACAGCCATGTCACCAACTTCATCTTTGGCTGGAAAGAACTGAGCACTGCCCTGGCCATGGTGGCTTTGGTCGTTGTCATGGTCGCTTTGGGCAGCCTCCTGCTGAAAACGAGCTTCTTCAGGCCGCTCCTTAAGACCGACAAACAAGTGATTCAAGCGCAGGGCGGCCCTGTAATGTGGGGCATGTTGGTCCTTTTCAGCCTCTTTGGTGCCCTCATCGCCAAAACGGCTGTTTACAACGGACAGCAAATCCTGAACAAGACAGGGTTCCTGCAAATCGCCAATGTGAATGGCTTTGTTTTCTGGTTGCTGTGCCTCACCGCCTTTTCCATCGTCCTTTTGGTTGCGCGCATTCTTTTCGATAAGAACCTGGACAAGGCGGCCCTCAAGGACCATGTCAGGACATCTATTCCCGATCTCCTCAAGAGCCTGCTGTTGGGCCTGACAGTCATCCTGTTCGCGTATTTCCTGGTATCCCTGGGCGATCAGTTCCTCAAGATCAGCCCGCGTTTTTGGAAAGTCCAGCTCAACGTGCTGACGCCCAAACGCCTCAGTTTGTGGCTGATTTACCTGCCGCTGTACCTCATCCCGATGGTCGTTTTCAACATCCTGCAGACCTCGGCCTATTACTTCGAAAACAGACCTAGGCTGTTCAGGCTCCTGGTCTGGGCGGCCAACACCCTGCCGGCGCTGCTCTTTGTGTTGTACGTGTACGGGAAGATCATCTTCACCGGTCTCACGCCCATTACCAACGCTGCCATGTCCAGAGCAAACGGCTCGATGCTCGATGCACTGCTCTTAATGCTTCCCGTCAGCTTCATCAGTACCGGCTTCTACCACAAAACCAAGAACCTCTATATCGGTGCGTTCTTGAACGCCCTCCTTTTTGCCTGGGCTGCAGTGGGCACTGACTTGATCACGTTCCTAGGCTAGCACACTCTAGAACAACAAGCGAACAAGCTCCTTTGCTCGGTTTCGGGCAAAGGAGCTTTTTGATCGGCTGTGCCCCGTCCTTCCGCCCCCAGGCAGGGGCCTACATGTGTACCTGCCGAGCGGAAAGCCCCTGCGCAAAACTGCGCAACAGAACCGCACGTAGCGCAATTCCTTGTTAAAAAGTTACACAGTTAAGAGGAAAATGGAAGGCTAGATAGAATAAAGATCGTGCAACTGGCTGATTGGTCAGTTCTATCATGTTGCGCAAATTGCGCAACGGAGCAGGATGGTGAACATGCGGCAGAGCTGCGCTGAGCTTCTCGAGACCTATACCCAGCAGCGGGAAATCCACCAGTCGGAGAAACTGGTTTTCAAAGGCATATCCGGCCTGGATGTGTACAATATCACCGCACCCCTGTGGGATCAGGGGGAAGAGTTCATCCTAGGGCGGGTGGAGCCCCGGGCCTCGGAGTATTCCCAAGTGGTGGCCTTCCGCAAGCGCGATGGCCACTGGTATGCAGCCGAGGACGTACCGGTTCTGAACCTTCAGGACCCCTTCTGGAGCCGGATCCACGGGGAGCTGATCGTAGGTGGTGTGGAGGTGTTTCCCCATCCCACCAGGCCAGGTTTGGGCTGGCGCACCAAGTTCTACCGGGGCAAGACTCTCAGGGAACTGGAGCACTTTGCCACCGGCCCCGACATGATGAAAGATATCCGCTTGGCGCAGCTGCCCAGCGGGGCCATTGCCGTCTTCACCCGGCCCCAGGGCGATCCCGGGGGACTTGGCACCATCGGCTACACCCAGATTTTATCCCTAGATCAGCTGCACCCCGCCACCATCAACGGGGCAGATCTCTTGGAACAGTTCATGCCCGACGAATGGGGCGGCGTGAACGAAGTGCATGTGCTGGCCGACGGCTGTTTGGGGGTACTGGGCCACATCGCCCGCTTCGATGAAGCGGGGGATCGGCATTACTACGCCATGGCCTTCACCTTCGATCCCCTAACGAGAAAGCCTGAAGCCATGCGCATTATCGCCACCCGCACTGACTTTCCCGCCGGGGAAAGCAAGCGGCCTGATCTGCAGAACGTCATTTTCAGCGGCGGCTTGGTGAGGATCGCAGGCGATAGGGCCTGGCTGTACGCCGGCTTAAGCGATGCCGAGGCCGGCCGGGTGCTCATCGCCGACCCCTTTTCCGCTAGGTTTAGGAACAAGGTGCGCTGAGGACAGGAGGCTTACCAGTGAGCGTCACCCTGAAGGATATAGCAGAAGCATTGGGCATATCGGTTACCACCGTCTCCCGGGCCCTAAACGGGCAGGGCCGCATCAGCAGTGCAACCCGGGAAAGGGTGCTCCAAAAAGCCCTGGAAATGGGCTATGACGTGAAGCCCGGACTGGGCCGGCGGGATGACACCCGGCACATCTGCATCGTGTTCAACGCCCGTTTGCAGTCCCTTTCCGGCGACCCTTTTTACAGCACCGTGATGGTGGGCGTGGAAAACGAGTGCCAGAAATACGGGTACAAGGTCTTCCTGCAGACCATCGGCAAGCCCGATGACCGCACCGTCCGGGAGCTGCACCAGGCGGTACGGGTGGATGGCCTGATCTTCGTGGGGGCAGATGTCTACCCCAGCATCGTGCGCCAGGCCAAGCAGTACGGGATCCCCGCTGTACTCATCGACAACTGGATGCCGGAGATGGCCGTGGATGCGGTGGTCACCGACAACCGGGGCGGGGTAATGCGCCTGGTCAACTATCTGGTCAGTCAGGGCCACAAGCGCATTGGCTTTATCGGCGGGCCCCTTTCCCACCGCTCCCTGCAGGAGCGCTATGACGGCTACCGGGCCGCCCTGCGGGAAAACGGCATCACCTGCCAGCACGAATGGGGCTGGATCCACTCCCAACCCGGCCCCCAGGTGGATCAGGGTCGGGAAGGGATGGAAGCACTGCTGGCCCGGGGTCTGCCCGTGACCGCGGTGATCACCGACAACGACAGCACCGCCTTCGGAGTGCTCCAGGCCTGTGCACAGGCGGGGGTGAAGGTGCCCGATGACCTGTCCCTGGTGGGTTTTGACAATGTGGAGCTGAGCGAGTTCGTCAACCCGCCCCTGACCACAGTGCATATTCCCAAACAGCGCATGGGGGCCATAGCCGCCCGTAGGCTGCACGAGCTCATGGAAGGCCAGGATGCCGATGTGGCCATGCGGATCATCTTAGGCACGGAGCTGATCATCCGCCAGTCGGTGACACCACCCCAACAGCAGTAGTGATAACAGGAGGAAAGTTCATGTTCAAACTGCGCCGCCTATCGGACCAACCCATTCTCGCACCCATCCCGGCACACCCGTGGGAACGGGCGGCTGTGTTCAACTGTGCCGTAACTATGTACCAGGACAAAATCCACATGATCTACAGGGCCGCGGACCGTGATTTTTCCGTGCTGCGCCAGGCGCAGCCGGAAGCAGCCCTTCAGTTTACATCCAGCTTCGGCCTCGCGGTAAGCGAGGACGGCCTCAGCTTCAAACGGGAAGCGGAGCCCATCTATGTGGGGGAAGGGCCCCAGGAAGCGTGGGGTGTGGAGGATCCCCGCCTGAGCAAGATCGGCGAGACCTTCTACATGGTCTACACCGCCTTCGGCGGACGAAGCTGGGACGATCACAGAATCGCCCTGGCCTCATCCCAGGATCTGCGCACCTGGCAGCGCCACGGCGTGCTCCTGGATGAGCCCAACAAAGACGGGGCCCTGCTGGAAGAAAAGGTGAATGGCAGATACCTCCTCTTCCACCGGCGGGTTCCCCATATCTGGTCAGCTGTGTCGGCTGACCTGCGCAGCTGGCATGATCACAAAATCATCATGGAAACCATTCCCGGAGGCTGGGAGAGCTTGAAGATCGGCATCGCCGGCCCGCCTCTGCGCATCCGCCAGGGCTACCTGATGATCTACCATGCTGTGGATGGGCGGCGAACCTACCGCCTAGGGGCAGCCCTGCTGGATGGGGAAGATCCCACCAAGGTGGTGCGGCGCCTGCCGGAGCCCATCCTCGAGCCGGAGCTGGAGTGGGAAAGGCAGGGGCACGTGCCCAATGTGGTCTTCAGCTGCGGGCAGGTGGTGAAGGACGGTTTCCTCTACGTGTACTACGGCGCGGCCGACCAGGTTATCGGCGTGGCGGGCATAGAGCTTGATGAGATAGTCTTTTAGCGGCCCGCCGGACTTAATCCAGGCGAAAGGATGGCAAGAAGGTGAGTTGCGGACACAAACTCCGAAGCATCAGCATTACCGGCCTCATCGCGCTGCTGATTGCGGGGGCAGTGTGTCCGCTTTCTGCATTCGGGCGGGAGCTGCGCTACCATGAGTACCTCCAGCTGTGGGAGGGGAAGGAGCGCCCCGATCTCCAGCTGGTGGTGCCAGCTGGCGTCCTCCTCCCGGAAGGGGAGGCCGTGGAGTGGACCGTAGAGGTGCCGGTGGAGGGCCTCTACAACCTAACCTTGGTCTACCTTCCCTGGCCGGGCCGGGGGGCCAGCATGGAGCTGGAGCTTACCATCAACGGAGAGCGGCCCTTTGCGGAGGCGGGGTATCTCCTTTTCCACCGCATCTTCGGCGATGCGGGCCCGGTGGTGCGGGATAGCCTGGGCAACGAAGTACGCGCCCCGCAGGTGGAATTCCCCCAGGTGCGCCGCCAGCCCCTGGTGGATTCCCGGGGTTACACCCAAGCGCCGTTCCTGTTCTATTTGGCCCAGGGGCTCAACACCATCCGTCTCGAGGCCAGGCAGGAGTCCATCTTCATCGAGGAACTGATCGTGGGCCAGACCCAGGAGCCCCTGCCCTACGCTGAGGTCGCGGCCATGTGGCCCCAGGTTGAGCCCCGGGATATCTTCATCAAGATCCAGGGGGAACAGGCCCTCTACCGCTCCCATTCCACCCTCTTTGCCCTGGCGGATATGGGGGATCCCACTGTGGAACCCTATCATCCCGCCCAGATCCGCCTCAACTCCATAGGCGGGTGGCGCTTCAGCCAGCCCGGGCAGTGGATCAGCTGGGAGTTTGAGGTGCCCGAGTCGGGCTTGTATACCATCGCCTTTAAGGCCAAGCAGAACCTGCGCCGGGGCATTGCCAGCAGCCGGCGGGTGCTCATTGACGGTCAAGTGCCCTTTGCCGAGCTGGATGCGGTGGAGTTCCCCTATTCCACCCGCTACCAAATGCACCGCTTGGGAGGCGAGGAGCCCTACCTGATCTACCTGGAAAAGGGCCGCCACGAACTGACCCTGGAGGTGGTCTTGGGCCAGCAGGCCGCCTTGATCCAGGCGGTGGAAGACAGCCTCTACGAGCTGAACAGGATCTACCGCCAGCTGATCATGATGCTCTCGCCGGATCCCGATCCCCTCCGGGATTACCAGCTGGAAGAGCGGATCCCCCAGGTGCTGGCCGCCATGGGGGAGCAGGCCCAGATCCTCCATGGCCTAGCCGATGAGCTGGAAAGCGCCTCCGGCCAGCGGGGCGGGCACATGCTCACCGTGCGCAACCTGGCCCTGCAGCTGGAGAGCATGGCCGCCAGGCCCGAGACCATCCAGCTCCGCCTGGATGAGTACCGGGATAATCTAAGCGCTTTGGGAACTTGGCTCCTGCAGACGGTGGAGCAGCCCCTGCAGATCGACTATATTCTCATCACCAGTCCCGAACAGGAGCTGCCCCGGGCCGAGCCCACCTTCTGGGAAACGGTCCGCCATGAACTGGCCAAACTTGTGGCTTCTTTCACATTCGACTACAGCGCCTTGGGCGATTTAGGGACGGCCCGGGCCGGGGACCGTACCATCAAGGTGTGGATCGGCACCGGCCGGGACCAGGCCCAAGCCCTCAAGACCATAATCGAAGATACCTTTACCCCCCAAACGGGGATCCGGGTGGAACTAGAACTTGTGGACATGAACATCCTGCTCCAGGCCACCTTGGCCGGCCACGGCCCCGATGTGGCCCTGGGTGTGGATCCTTCCCAGCCCATGAACTTCGGCCTGAGGGGAGCGGTGCTCGATCTGGCGGAATTCCCCGACTTTCCCGAGATCGCGCAGCGCTTCTACCCGGCTTCTTTGGAACCTTTTACCTTCCGGGACTGGGTGTTTGCCTTGCCGGAGCAGTTGCCCTTCTTCATGCTCTTTTACCGGCAGGATATCCTAGATGAGCTGGGGATCGAGGTCCCCCAAACCTGGGATGAAGTGCTGCAGGTTATCCCGGAGCTGCAGAAGCTGAACATGAACTTCGGCCTCCCCTGGACCGAGATCAAGCGCAACGTGGGGGGCCGGGTGGGGGAAACCCCCGCTGGTGTGGGGAGCCTTTCCGCCAGTCAGGGCGTTTTGACCTTCCTCATGTTCTTAAACCAAAGGGGCATGGAGCTCTTCGGGGAAGATGCCGCCCAGACCAATCTGCACACCCAGGAAGCTTACGAGGCCTTCCAGTTCTGGACGGATCTGTATGAGCTTTATGACCTGCCGGTGGAATACAACGCGGAAAACCGCTTCCGCTTAGGCGAAATGCCCTTGTTGATTGCCCCTTACACCCTGTACAACACCCTCACCGTTTTTGCCCCGGAGCTCAGGGGCGAGTGGGGCTTTGCCCCGGTACCGGGGACCCGGCGGGAGGATGGCACCATTGACCGCACCGTGCCCGCCAGCGGTACCGCCGCGGTGATCTTAAGCGATACGCAGGATAAGGAGGCGGCCTGGGAGTTTGTGAAGTGGTGGACCCAGGCGGAAACCCAGACCCGCTACGCCCTGGATCTGGAGGCCCTCATGGGCGCGGCGGCCCGCTATCCCGCGGCCAATCCCGAGACCCTGCGCAGCCTACCCTGGCCCCTGGAAGATTACCGCAAGCTGGAGGAGCAGCTGCGGTGGGTGAAGGGTGTGCCGGAGGTTCCCGGCGGCTATATGGTGGGGCGCCACCTGGATAACGCCTTCCGGCGGGTGGTGGAAAAGCAGGCGCCGGTGCGGGAAACCCTGTTGGATTACAACCGGGTAATGAACGAAGAGATCCGGGCCAAAAGGCTGGAGCTGGGTCTGGACACAGAAGGGGGGAGCAGGCCGTGAAGCTGCGGGCTTTTTGGAAGAAGTGGGGCATCTCCTACCTCTTTGCCGCGCCCTATGTGCTCCTCTTCCTGCTCTTTACCGTGATCCCGGTCCTGGTGGCCATGGGCTTAAGCTTCACCTCGTACAACATGCTCCAGCCGCCAGTTTGGGTGGGGTGGGCCAACTACGTAAAGCTGCTTTTCGCCGATGACGTGTTCCTGATCGCGGTGAAGAACACTTTGCTCTTTGCCGCCATCACCGGGCCCTTGAGCTACATGCTCTGCCTGCTTTTGGCCTGGTTCATCAACGAGCTCAAGCCCACCTGGCGTACCATCTTGACCCTGCTCTTTTACGCCCCCTCCATTTCGGGGAACGTGTTCATGATCTGGACCATCCTCTTCAGCGGGGATATGTACGGCTGGGTGAACAGCGTGCTGCTGCGCCTGGGTATCATCTACGAGCCGGTGCGCTGGCTCACCAACCCCGATACCCTGCTCTGGGTGACCATGCTGGTCACGCTCTGGATGAGCCTGGGGACCTCCTTTCTGGCCTTCATCGCCGGGCTCCAGGGCATCGATGAGACCCTGTACGAGGCGGGGGCCATCGACGGGGTGCGCAACCGCTGGCAGGAGTTGTGGTTTATCACCCTGCCCGCCATGCGGCCCCAGCTCTTGTTCGGCGCCATTATCAACATCACCAATGCCTTTGCTGCCGGAAGCCACATTGTGGCCCTGGTGGGCTTTCCCAGCACGGACTATGCTGGGCACACGGTCATTACGCACCTGATGGACTACGGCAACATCCGCTTTGAAATGGGCTACGCCTCCGCCATCGCCACGCTGCTCTTTGCCGTGATGCTCATTACGCAGCAGGCGGTGCAGCGGATGCTGCGCAAGATCGGTTGAGGGGGGAAAAGGCATGCAGCTGCCCATCTACCGCAAAAGGGTTACACGTTCGCCGGGGGGCGATCTGGCGGCCCTGGTGCTTTTGGTGGCCTTGGGGTCCTTTACCGCCCTGCCCATGGTGTATGTGATCAGCAGCGCCTTTAAGCCCCTCAATGAGCTGTTCCTCTTCCCGCCCAGGTTTTTCGTGCGCAACCCCACTCTGGATAATTTCAAGGACCTGGCGGTGCTCATGGGGGAATCCTGGGTGCCCATTTCCCGTTACCTGCTCAACACCTTGCTCATCACCTGCTTGGGGACCGCGGGCCATGTGCTCTTTGCTTCGCTCTGCGCCTTTGCCCTGGCCAAGCACCGCTTCCCTGGGTCCCGGCTGGTCTTCAACCTGATCGTGATCTCCCTCATGTTCGCTCCGGAGGTCACCGCCATTCCCAACTACCTGATCATCGCCCGCCTGGGCTGGCTGGACACCTACCGGGCGGTAATCGTGCCCGCCTGGCAGTCCAGCCTGGGGCTCTTTCTCATGAAGCAGTTCATGGACCAGATGGTCCCCGACAGCCTCCTGGAGGCGGCCCGCATTGACGGGGCCAACGAGTGGCAGGTGTTCCGCAAGGTGGCCATGCCCACCGTGCGCCCGGCCTGGCTGACCTTGATTATCCTGTCCTTCCAAAGTCTGTGGGGCAACACCGGGAGCAACTTCATCTACAGCGAGAACTTGAAAACCCTGCCCTACGCCTTGAACCAGATCGTGGCCGGGGGTATCGCCCGGGCCGGAGTGGGCGCCGCTGTTGCCCTGGTGATGATGATCGTCCCGGTGACCGTGTTCATCCTCAACCAGCGCAATGTGGTGCAGACCATGGGCACCTCGGGCCTGAAGGAGTAAAGGGGGGAAGCGCCGTGGGCAAATTCCGCACCTGGCTCGCCATTGCCATGATCCTAGCTGGGGCACAGCTGGCCTGGGCTGCCCCCTATGCTAGTTATACCTTCGATTTTTACGGAAACCCGGTGCCGGCACCTCAGGCTTACACCGCCCGGGGCATCATCGACGGGCCCAGTCTGGGCACCTTGCCCCTGCGGGAGCCCCGGGATCTGGCCGTGTCCCCCGCGGGGGAGATCCTCATCGCCGATACGGGGAACAACCGCATCCTCAGGCTGAACAGCGATTTCGAACTGATCCAGATCATCGACGGTTTTTGGCACGGCGATACCTGGGACACCTTCGCCGCCCCCGTGGCCCTGTATGTCACCGAGCGGGAGCGCCTGTACGTTGCCGACCGGGATAATGCCCGCCTGGTGGAGCTCACCACAGACGGAGAGCTGGTCCGGGTGATCGGCCCGCCGAAGGCGGATCTGCCCGGGACTCTGCCGGAGAATTTCAACTACCGCCCCTTCAAAGTGGCGGTGGATCAGGGCGGGCGCATCTACGTACTCGCGGACGGCATTTACGAAGGCCTTTTGGAGTTTGACGTGGATGGCAACTTCCGGGGCTTCCTAGGGGCACCGCCTGTGAGGCCCACCATCCTGGAGCGCTTCTGGGCGAAGATCGCCACCAGGGAGCAGCGCAAACGGATGGCGCTCTTCCTGCCCACGGAGTACACCACTGTGGATCTGGACGAGCGGGGCTTCCTCTATGTAGCGGAGTTCAACCAGATCCGGCGCCTCAACCCCAGCGGCACCGATGTGCTGCGCCGCAACGGCTTTTTCGAGCCCATCGGTGATGTGCCCACCGCGCCGGAATACCGTGTGTCGGAAGAGATCCCGTCCACCTCGTTCATTGATATAGCGGCCAGGCCCGGGGGGCTCTACTCGGTGCTGGACCGCCAGCGGGGCCGCATTTTCACCTACGAGAGCGATGGCCACCTGCTCTATGTCTTTGGCGGGCTGGGCACCACCGAGGCCACCTTCCGGGTGCCTGTGGCCCTGGATGTACTGGGGGAGACCATTTTGGTGGTGGATCGGGGCGCCAACCGGGTGGTTGTGTTCGAGCCCACGGTCTATGCGCAGCTGATCCACGCGGCCATCCGGGAGTACCAGGGGGGTCACTATGACCGCTCCGCGGAACTGTGGGGGGAAGTGCTGCGGCTCAACCTCAACTACGATTTGGCCTACACCGGGATTGGCAGCGCGCTGCTTCGGCAGGACCGCTTTGCCGAGGCTATGGCCAACTTCCGGCTGGGTAATAACCGGGAGCAGTACTCCAAAGCCTTCAGCCTTTACCGCCGGGAAGTGATGGCTAAAAACTTCGGCAAGGTGATGGCGGTCCTTTTGGTGGCCCTGGCTGCGGCCCTGGTGGGCAGGGGGCTCCGTCCCCGCTTGGCGCGGGTGGAAGCGGCCGCGACCCGCCCCCAGCCGGTACCCAACCGCCAGAGTTTTTGGCCGAGCCTGCTCTATGCCAAACATGTGATCTTCCATCCCTACGACGGCTTTTGGG
This sequence comes from Candidatus Darwinibacter acetoxidans, assembly GCF_041936445.1. Lineage (NCBI taxonomy): Bacteria > Bacillati > Bacillota > Clostridia > Candidatus Darwinibacteriales > Candidatus Darwinibacteriaceae > Candidatus Darwinibacter > Candidatus Darwinibacter acetoxidans. The sequence continues at coordinate 19,258 of NZ_JBHGXH010000039.1, forward strand.
ATCTGAAGCACGAAAAGCGGGGGACCATGGGCGCGGCCTTGACCATCGTGGGCCTGGTGGCCCTGACCTACGTGGTGATGCGGCAGTACACCGGCTTTATCTTTAACCCCAGGGACCTATCCCGGCTCAATGTTTTAGTGGAACTGCTCAGCGTCCTTGTACCTTTCTTCCTCTGGGCGGTGGTGAACTGGGCCTTGACCACGCTCATGGACGGCAAGGGCACCCTGCGGGATATTATCATCGCCACCGCCTATGCCCTGGTGCCCTTTGTGCTGATCAATCTGCCGCTCACCTTGGTGAGCAACTACCTCACCATGGAGGAGGGGACGTTTTACCACTTTTTCCGCATCGCCGCGGCCCTCTGGACCGCTTACCTGATCTTCATCGGTATGGCGGTCACCCACGACTACGAGAAGGGGAAGAACTTCTGGACCTGCCTTTTGACCATCGTGGGTATCGGTGTGGTGCTCTTTATTGGACTGCTCTTCATCCATGTGATCAACGTTGTGGTGGGCTTTATCTCCTCGGTCTACGCCGAGCTGGTCCTGCGCTTGTAAGGGGGTGAAAAGATGCGCCGCTTGATCCCAGCGTTCCTCGTACTGCTCCTATTGGTTCTGGCGCCCAAGGCCTGCGCCCAGGTGCCGGAAGGATTCAGCCTGTGCGCGGAAAATGAGCATTTGGCCCTGTACATCCACCCCGAGACCACGGAAATAGCGGTCTACGATAGAGCCGCGGGGGAAACCTGGTTTTCCAACCCCCAGGGGCGCAGCATGCGCCACGGCGTGGGGCAGGATGTGCTGCAGCTCCGCTACGATGCCCCCACCAGCCCCGACAAGCTCATGGACAGCTGGGCCCACAGCGTGCAGCTGGGCCAGGCGGAGATCATACCCCTCGGGGACGGGGTGCGGGTGGAATACCTCTTCGGGCCGGAGTACCCGGAAAGCGCTGCCCTCATACCCCAGCTGATCAAGGCGGGCATCTTTGAGGAAGAGGTCCTGGCCAAGGTGAGCCCAGGGGACCAAAACACCCTGCTGCGCTACTACACCCCCATCTATCTGCGGGAGCCTTATCCCTTCGAGCTGGGGGTGACCAGCGCGGCCCGGGAGCTGGAGCGGCGCCTCTTCGGCGAGCTGGTGATCGTGCCCCTCACGGAAGAATACCAGTCTCTGGTGGCGGAAGCCAAGGAACTGGAGGCGGGCTCCCAGGAGCTCCGCCGCCTGGAAGAGAGAATCGCCAAGGAGCGCATGGATGTTCTCTACCTCCTTTTGGAAAAGTTCACGGGGTATCTCCTGGCCAGCGGGGAAGGGGCCAGATCAGTGGGCTTCCGCCAGGACATTACCAGCACTTCGGATTTGACCAAGGATGATTTTTCCCATCTGAAGGAGGAGCCAAGCTACCTCCTGGCCCGGTTGGCACCGCTCATCCAGGAACAGGTGGTCCGCATTTTCGCCAAGGTGGGCTACGGGGTGGCGGAGCTGACCAGGGACCATGTGCAAAACCGCCTGGATCCCCCCATTCCGTCTTTGGAGCGCTTCTTCGTCCCGGTGGAATACCATCTGGACGGAAGAGAGCTTGTGGTGCGCATCCCCATGGCGGAAGTGGTCTACCCCAAGGACCGGCCCACAGCCTTTGAAGTGAACTGGGACGGCTCCTTAGGGGAGGAGGTGGTCATCTACGACCACAGCAAGGAGCTGGCCACCTATCCCTTGACCAGCATCACCCTGCTCCGCTACTTCGGTGCCGCGGACAGCCAGGCGCAAGGCTACATCTTCGTTCCCGATGGCAGCGGGGCCCTGATCTACCTGAACAACGGGAAGACGGGCCAGACGCTGTACAGCGAGTCCGTTTACGGCCAGGATGGGGCCCTGCCCTTGAGCGAGCGGCGGCCCTTCGACAGGGAAGTGAACCATCTGCCCGTCTTCGGCCTCAAACAGGGGGGAAGGGCGTTTTTCGCCGTGATTGAAGAGGGCGAAGCCATCGCCCAGATCCGGGCGGACATTGCCCGGCCCACCGGCCAGTACAACATCGCCTACCCGGTCTTCCAGACCATCCCCAAGGCCGCGCGGCGCCTGGATCAGTTTACCCAGATCAACCTCTACCAGAGCCGGCCCTACTTGGGCGATCTCACCGTGCGCTATGCCTTCCTCTACGGAGAGGAGGCGAGCTACAGCGGCATGGCCCGCTATTACCAAAACTACCTCCTGGAACGGGGCCTTCTGTCCCAGCGCCGCCAGGGGGAGGGGATTCCCTTCTTCCTGGAAGTGATCGGTGTGGTGCCCAAGGTGCAGCCTGTCTTGGGCGTGGCCCGGGAAGTGCAGCTGCCCCTGACCACCTTCAGCCAGGCCGGGGCCATGGTGGAAGAGCTTTTAGACCTGGGGATAACTAACCTCAGTCTGCGCTATTCCGGCTGGCTCAAGGGGGGCCTGGAGCATCAGTACCCCGCAGGGGTCAAGCTCGCCCCGGGGCTGGGGGGAAGGAAGGGCCTTGTGGAGCTGGCCCAGTTTCTGGCGGAAAATGGGGTGCCCTTTTACCCCGCGGTGGAGTTCTTGAAGGTGCAGCGCTCCGGAGTGCTGCAGGGCTTTCTCCCCGCGCGCCAGGCGGCCCGGGCGGTGAACGGGATGTATGCCACCTGGCCGGATTTCGATCCCGTAACCTATCAGGCCTTGGCCAAACCCGTGCGGTATATCCTATCCCCCGCGGTCCTGCCCCAGCTGGTAGATGGGTTCCTGGAAGACTACCGCGCTTTGGGCCTGACGGGCCTGGCTGTGCCCAGCATGGGCAGGGAGGTGCACTCCGACCTGCAGCGGGATGAAAGGCGGGTGGTGGACCGGGTGCAGGCCGCGGCCCAGATCCAGGCTCAGCTGGAAAAGATCCAGGCAGCGGGCCTTGCCCTCCAGATCGATGGGGGCAATGCCCTGGCCCTGCCCTATGCCAGCTCGGTGCTGAATGTACCCCAGACCAGCACCGGCTACAACTTGGCAGATGAGTCCGTGCCCTTCCTGCAGATGGTCCTGCAGGGGCTGGTGGATTACGCGGGGGGACCTATGAACCTTGCCATCGATCTGGAGGAGCACATCCTGCGCTCCGCCCAGACCGCGAGCGGCCTTTACCTCCTGCTGATCTGGGAAGACGCTTCGCTCCTCAAGGAGACGGAATACGCGCGGCTTTTGAGTGTGCAAAAAGACTACTGGCTCCAGGAAGGGGCCCGCATCTACCGGCGCTACAACGCTGAACTTGGGGATCTGGCGGGGGAGCGCATCGTGGACTTTACCCGCCTCAGCCCCGAACTTACCGCAACCCGTTTCGCCAACGGCGATCTGGTGGTGGTGAACTTCGGCTTCAGCGAAGCACAGTACAACGGGGTAACCGTGCCAGCCAGGGATTTTGTGCGCCTGAGGGGAGGGAGTTAGATGCGGCGGCTGCGATTATCCTTAAGCGCCCAGAAAAGCCTTTTGGGGCTGCTCTTCACCCTGCCTTTTATCGTGGGCTTTCTGGCCTTTTTGGCCTATCCCTTTGCCCAGTCGGTGATCTTCAGCCTGAGCAAGCTCACCATCGTGCCCACAGGCTATGAGCTTGATTTCGTGGGCCTGGATAACTACCGGCATGTGCTCACGGTAGATCCCCGCTTCCGCCAGGTCTTTGTGGAAACGGTGGTCACCATGGCGGCCCGCATCCCGGTGGTCCTCATCTTCAGCTTCTTCGCCGCCAACCTGCTCAACCAGAAATTCCGGGGGCGCATGCTGGCCCGGGTGATCTTCTTCCTGCCGGTGATTATGGGGGCGGAGATCAGCCTCAAGATGCAGCAGGCCGATTACATGCAGCAGGCGGTGAGCTTCAGCGAGTCGGGCTTGCTCTCTTTGAGCACCCTCCAGCAGCTGCTCACCACTTTGAAGCTGCCCCAGGGCTTTATCGGGTTCATCTTCCAGGCCATCAACGAGGTGCCGTTGATTATCCGGGCTTCGGGCATCCAGATCCTGATCTTTTTGGCCGCGCTCCAGTCCATCCCCAAATCCCTTTACGAGGCGGCCCATATGGAAGGGGCCACGGGCTGGGAGGCCTTTTGGAAGATCACCTTCCCTTTGGTATCGCCGCTGCTTTTGGTGAATGTGGTCTACACCATCGTGGATTCCTTTACGGCCGCGGATAACGCCCTGTTGGAGCTGATTCAAAACGCGGCCTGGATGGGGGCGGGCTTTGGCGTGAGCACGGCCATGTCCTGGATCTATTTCCTCGCGGTGTTAGGCATCTTGGCTGTAACCATCATCCTGCTGGGGCGGAGGGTGCACTATGAGACTTAATAAGCTGTTGGCAACGGGTGCAAAACTGGTGCGCTTCGGCCTTTTGGTGGGGATTGGGTTTATCATCCTCTATCCCCTCTTAAGGCAGCTTTCCGCGGCGGTGATGCATCCCGATGATATGTACGATCTCACCGTGAACTGGATCCCCCGGCAGCTCACCAGGCTGAACTTCGAGGTGGCCTGGAAGATGCTGGACTACCCCCGGGCCCTGGTGAACACCGTGGGGGTGACGGTGCTTTTGAGCACCTTGGAGCTGGCCGCGACCATGATCATCGGCTACGGCTTTGCCCGCTGGCGCTATCCCGGCTCTAACTTGGTCTTTGCCTTGGTGATCCTCTCCATAGTGATCCCGCCGCAGATGGTGATGGTGCCTTTGTTCCTGAACTTCCGCTACTTCGATCTTTTCGGGCTCATCCCCGAGCCGGGGCTGAACTTGATCGGCAGCTTCTGGCCCCTGGTGCTCATGGCCCTCACGGGAACGGCCAAGCGCAGCGGACTGTTCATCTTCATCACCCGCAACTTCTTCCGAGGCATGTCCACCAGCCTGGAAGAGGCGGCTTACGTGGATGGGGCGGGGCATTTGCGCACCTTTTTCCAGATCATGCTGCCCAATGCCAAACCCATTGCCATGATCGTGTTCCTCTTCTCCTTTGTGTGGAACTGGAATGATCTGTTTTACACCAATCTGTTTCTGCCAGGCGCGAAGCTGCTGCAGCTGGGCCTGGCCACCATCAACTCGCAGTACAACTACCCCTGGGCCAATAAGGCGGTGGAGGGGACGTACATCCAGCTGGTGAACAACGCCGGCATGCTCCTTTACGTTCTGCCGGTGCTGATCCTCTATGCGTTTTTGCAGAGGTACTTCATTGAGAGTATTGAGAAGACAGGTTTGGTTGGGTAAAGGGGGGATGCGTTCAGAAGGCAAGAACAAGATGCAGGAAGCAGGATGCAAAAAATAGAGAAGGAGGAATCAAAGAGTGAAACGCTTGGTTAGTGTGCTGTTGGTTGTTCTGCTGTTCAGCGTGCCGGTTCTGGCTGCTGAGTACGATCTCGGCGGGCAGACCATCAAGATCGCCAGCTACATGGCTGATGGCATGCGGGAGTATTTCACCGATGGCGAGGGCCGCGGCCGCTTGGAGAAAGTGGAGGAGGCCTTCAACTGCAAGATCGAGTTTGTGCAGGTGGATTGGGATGGTGCGGAGCACCGCATTTTAGCCAGCATCATCGCGGGCGATCCAGTGGGCGATCTGATCTACATTACCAACCGCTGGCTGCCGCTCCTGGCTGGAAATGGGGCGCTCCTACCCTTGGATGATATCCTAACTGAGGAGTACTATGCAAGCCTGCCCGGCTCCCACAAGAACATGCGGGAACTGTACTCCAGCTACCAGGGTAAGGCCTACGGCATCTCCGTCAACGGCAGCTACCAGAGGAACATGGATATCGGTTCTGCCCAGGGCTGGATCTACAACCGTGACCTGTTTGTACAGGCTGGGCTGCCCACACCCAACGAGCTGCAGAATGAAGGCCGCTGGAACTGGGAGACCATGAAGGAGCTGGCCATCGCTTTGACGCAGGATATCGATGGCGATGGAGTGGTTGACATCTACGGCGTTGGCGCCCGCCTCGATCCCTGGCCCATCGAGCAGGAGATGGCTGTTTACGCCAACGGCGGCGGGATCATCAAGTTCGTGGACGGCAAAGCGGTCTTCGCCATGAACGATCCGGAAGCCATCGAAGCCATCGAGATGTGGAAAGAGCTGGATCAAGTACACGGCTGCGTCATGGTTGGCGATAAGTACGACATCCGTGCCGAGTTCAACCAGGGCAAAGTGGCCATGTTCCGCCTGGACCTCTATGCCCTGCCGGACCATGCCAAAGAGGTGGACTTCGACTACGGCTGGGTCTTCTTCCCCATGGGCCCCAGAGCCACGGACTTCGTGAACCCGGTCTGGGGTATGGATATGTTTGTCCTGCCCGTATCCTGCCAGGAGCCTGAGGCCATGGCCGAGCTGGTTGA
>NZ_JBHGXH010000040.1:0-1319 GCF_041936445.1 Candidatus Darwinibacter acetoxidans
TACAAGGTGGAATCTTACGAACTGTTCATTGATCCCGAGGACCTGCAGGAAGAGGACAAAGCTAAAAGCGGAACCACCATAACTAAGGAGTGACCGCTACCGCCGCCCTGTGGCGACATGGAGGTGAATATATAGGGTGAATACTCTCCTGGAGTCAGCATTGGAGCTGTGGCGGAGCGGACTCTCTGTGATTCCTGTCCAACCTGGCGGCAAGCGCCCGTTGGTGCCGTGGATCGAGTACCAGAACCGTAAGCCCACAGAAGAGGAGATCCGCCAGTGGTGGCAGCAGTACCCAAACGCCAACATTGGGATAGTCACCGGCAAAATTTCTGGGATTGTAGTCATCGACTTAGATCCGGATAAGGGTGGTAACGAGAGTGGAGCCAGGATCTACGAGCAGGCCCCAACTGATCTCATCGTTAAAACAGGGCGGGGCGGTTATCATCTTTACTGCCGCTATCCGGAAGACGTGGATCATATCTCGAACCGGGTTGGTTTGTTGCCGGGAGTCGATATACGGGCTGACGGTGGGTACGTCGTAGCGCCGCCGTCTGTTCACTCCTCTGGACGACTGTATGAGTGGACACGTCGTGGTAAGCCCGGAAAGCTACCGCCGCATTTGGTAGGTCTCCTCACTTCCCATACACCGGCGGAACGTGACGGTGAGGGGAGCAGCCCCAAGTGGCTGTCCGGCTTACTGGCTGGGGTGGGGAAGGGTCAACGCAATGACGCCTGTGCTAGATTGTGCGGATACCTGATCGGTAAGGGTATGCCGAAGGACGTGGTCCTTGCTATCATCCGCCAGTGGAATGAGAAGAATCGTCCTCCTCTTCCCGACCATGAAGTAGCGGCAACAGTCGAGTCCGTCTGTAAGACGGCTCGCCGCAGGGGCACTGTGCCACAGAGCCAGCCCCAGGATGACGGCACCCGGCGGACGTCTACCAGTCCGTTTAGTGTCGTCAACATCCGGGAGTACATGGCCCATCACGGCAGCAGTCAAGTGTCTTGGTTGATACAGGATTGGCTTCCCGAGGCCACGATCGGTTTCGTAGTAGCTTCGCCCGGCTCCTATAAGACTTGGCTTACCTTTGATGTGGCCGTATCCGTGGCTACAGGTACGCCGTTCCTGGGTAAGTATCCTGTCCAGCGTACTGGTCCAGTCTTACTAATCCAGCAGGAGGACTTCCTCGGGGACACAGCACAGCGGCTGGCGATCATCCTCCAGAGCCGGTTGGACCTGAGAGCCGAAGTTACGGAGGATGGACAGTTCGAGGTGAAGGCTCCTCCTGAGATACCCATCTACATCCACCCAGACCGCA
>NZ_JBHGXH010000041.1:0-1979 GCF_041936445.1 Candidatus Darwinibacter acetoxidans
CTCTGCTACAGAAAACGGATACGGACGTTCTCCATGTCCCGGGACGCTCGGGCATACATCGCGGCGAAGTATCGGAAACCGCTGCGGGGTCTCGGAACGTTCGGTGCTGCGGAGATGTCCTGGGCTCTCGCTCCCGATGATGGAATGGAAGCGATTCTTCAGGAACTTGGGAACTTGGCTCTCGCTCCCGATGACGGGGAAACTCTGAGGGAATGAGGTATACCATGAAAAACAACGATGAAATGGAAGCGGTTCTTCAGGAACTTGTGGAAGAGGCTATGATCACCGGTGGAGCTGTCTGGACCTTCGGCCCGGATGGGTCGGAACAGCTCTTTCCTCCGGCTCCCCGCTCCCGGTCTCGGCGGTAGGCTGCTCCCCGGACACATGCCCCGCAGCAGGGGGGCTAGCCCCCCCCTGCAAGGGCTATCGCAACGTTTCAGCGACGCGAAGCGGAGCGTATCAGCCACAGCGGCGCCTGAGCGTCATAGACCCCTGGGAAACAGTTTTAACCTGCTAGGTCGATGAAGAACTTAACAGAAGTGATAAGATGACTAGGAAGGCTCTGGCAAGCCTTCCTGGGTTAACTTGGTCTGCTGATGCTCCTGGGCAGGATATCAGTAACCATTCTAGACCCTGGAAGGTAAAGAACGTTGCGGGTTGTGAGCGCGGGCCGTCCCCGGGGGAGGCGGTGGTGGGGACGGGCGAGGGCTTGCCCCGCCCGGCCCCGGACCCCGGCAACCTCCTCTCGTCTCTTTCTAACCATAAGTCGCGAAAACCGGTTTTTGAGGGGGACCGCTATCACACGTTGGCGTTCCGGGAATTCGTATCCGACCGCATGAACGCCTCCGTTCGGGTTCGGGGAGTTGATGCCCAGGGTGTACCATTTTCTGCCGCTATCCCCTGCAACTACCGATGGATGGATCACGTCCGGCAGCGTAACCTGGCGGTGATCTACTCGTGGGTTGACTATGTCACCGAGGAGCGCGGGTACGATGCCTCTGAGGTCGCGTTTCTCTCGCTCACGGTGCGGCACCCCCGGAAACACACCTACCGGGCTGCATCCCAGTGCGTTGATGACCTCCGGCGTGCGTGGTCGCTGATCTCTCACGACTTCCGACAGTTGGATCTCGAATACCTCCGCGTTATAGAGCCCGGGGGAAAGAATGGGTTTGCTCACTATCACCTGCCGGTCGTTGGTGCTTCAGAAGCTGTCTGTGAACGTCTCATAGCCCGTTGGTGCAAGGTCGCGGATGCTCTCCCGGTCGGCCAGGAATATTCCTTTGTCCGGGACATCAAGAAAACCGGGGCGTATATCGCTAAATACCTCTCGAAAACGCTTGATTCTGAACTCGACTACCGGTGGCTCGAACTCTGCTACAGAAAACGGATACGGACGTTCTCCATGTCCCGGGACGCTCGGGCATACATCGCGGCGAAGTATCGGAAACCGCTTTCCGGGCTCGGGACGCTCGGCGCTGCTGAGATGTCCTGGTCTCTGGTTCGCGCTGCTGAGATGTCCTGTTTCTGGTCACCTCCCGATGACGGGGAAACCCCCTGAGGGACTGAGGTATACCATGAAAAACAACGATGAAACGGAAGCGGTTCTTCAAGAACTCGCAGAAGAGGCTATGATTACCGGGGGGGCTGTCTGGGTTTTCGGCCCGGACGGGTCTACGGAACAGCTGGGTCCCCCTCCCCGGATACCTCTCCGGGGTCCTACTCTCTTTCCCCGCCGTCGCGGGTGAGGCTCCCCGGACACTCTCCCCGCACCGGGGGGGCTAGCCCCCCCCCGGAAGGGGTATCGCCACGCTCAGCGACGCCGTAGGCGGAGCGTATCGAGCCTCAGCGGCGTTTGAGCGTCGACGCCTCATGCTAACTCTTTTAAGTAACGCTGACAGAATAAGCGGTAAGAATGACTCGAAAGGCGTTGGAAGCGCCTTCCGGGTCTAAGGTCTGTTTGACTGCTTCCTGGGGCAAGT
>NZ_JBHGXH010000042.1:0-2279 GCF_041936445.1 Candidatus Darwinibacter acetoxidans
TGAGAGGCCACGTCCAGGACGGGAGCATCAAGCATCTTCGACCAAGCTATCTCGGTATTGGCTGTGACAATCTCTTCGTGGAGTATCGTCCCGAGTTCGTCCTTGAGCCGGATCGCAAAATCAACAGGATAATCTCCCTGCATAGCATCGGCAACCACCTTCAGCGAGTGGATCGGCCTGGGAATATGTGATACTGTCAGCGTCGGATATGGCTCGGCGAATGCGCCGTCTATGCCCGCAAGCTGCTCACCCCACCAGCCCACTTGATGGAGGTCGGCAAGCTCCTCTGTATCGGGCATGGGCCGTCGAAACTGGTCGAGTGTCCATGAGCCGTCGAGCGAGGCCCACATGTATGGAGCCCGTGTGAGGCCGTCTGCTGTTTGTGCAGGCCATGAGATCCGCGCCTGCTCGCTGGTCGTCACCTCAATAGACTGGTCGATGAGCGGATCTGTGTAGTCGATGATTACCCGCGCAAGCACCTGTCTCTTCTGCGCCCGCATTGTGTCCATAAACTCTTGCGATACTTGATACATGGCCTCACCCCCTACTGCTCAATGAATGCTATTTGAACCTCTTTCCAATAGCGGATCCCGTTTATTTCATGCCAAAGTCCAGTGATGATATCGCCTGCGTAGGCAGTCATCGTCTTATATCCGCCTGCATCGAGATAGCGGAACGAGAAGAACGGTTTATTCGCTGCTAGGACATCCAGGATCTGCTTCAACTGATCGTCTGGCAGGTAGCTCCACGACACATCTACCCGCCGGACTCCTGCGCGGATGATTTCCATGGTCATCTTGCCTGATGCGGTCCTATTCGACTTCGTTAAATCAAAACGGCCGATTTTTACATCGGCCGGACTAGCAACTTTGACTCCTGCAATCTTTATCACTACGACACCCCCCGAGGCTGGATCGCTACATCAAACCCCTGCCTCTGGCCCTCACGGATCATGGCCGGAAGGAGCAGTCGAGCAAGCGTGGTGCCATCAATCCTCAGCACGACCTCTCTGTCGTCGCCTGTCTGTGGCCCTGTGGCCTGGCCAACGCGCTGCGCCATCACCATAGCCTCATATACTGCTGCGCCTACTGACTGCGCGATGACGTTATCTCGCTCAAGCGGAATAACGGCCTCGCGCCTGCCGCCCTCGCCCATCATTGCCAACGTGGGCCCGGTCACAATACCACCTGTGGCGAGTCCGGTTACACCCTTAAATGCGCCGACTGCCTTGGCTGCAAGTGCGCCGAGGCCTGCGATGGCAGCTGCTATTGTCCCTGCAGCTAATACAGGCGCAGCGGGACCACTCCACGCGTAAAATGCCACGAGCGTAGTGTATGCCTGGGTGATGACTGCACTAATCGCCGTTGCGACCTTTGAGAGTACGCTAATAATCCACGATCCGAGCGTGGAGAGCGCGTTTGATGCGGCTTGCGAAAGCTGCTGGACCAATACCTGCTTGAGAACATCCCCCATGCCGGTTAGGACAAACTGAAACGCTTCGCCCATGGTCATGGAGCCGGAGATGATCCCATCGAACGCCTGGCCGAATACGCTCTGCATTCCGGTGCTAATCTGCTGTGCGATGGATTGAAATGCTTCGCCGAAACTGCCCATCTTGCCGAGAGCAGAGTCAGTAAAGCTCGTAACCCCGCTCACAACGCCCCGGCCCATCTCATCGACGATGGCAATCCCTTGATTTTTCAGGAGGTCAAACCAATTGACAGACTCCGTAACCATATCGGGGATGATGGAGCCTCCAACGATGGTCTGATACATGTTCCTAACCGAGTCAATGACGCCCGTGGTCCACGATTTAACCGCATCCATCGTCCTCTTTGGTAAGTCTCGAATCCATTGCACAATTCCGTTAGCCATGTCCTGGACTGCCTTAAGCGCCTTCGTCCCCATGTCATCGACCCACTTAATGACATCCTTTGCAAAGCCCGTTACAGACTTGACTGATGCGCTCACTGCATCCGTGATGGGCTTCGGGATCTTGTCCCAAATCGCCTTAGCGCTCTTGCGGATGCCGTTCCAAGAGCTATCGAGCCATCCCGATAGACCATCCCATAGTTTCTGTGATGTCTTCTCGATGTTGTCCCAGGTGGAGCCGATCGTGGACTTAATGCCGTCCCAAGCGGTTGCGGCTACAGCTGCAATTCCATCCCAAAGCCCCGATAGCGATTCTTTAATTGTAGTCCAAACAGCGTTAGAGGCCTTGCTGATGCTATCCCATGCGCTACTGATGGCTGTGACAAGCCCATCCCATACAGTAGTAG
>NZ_JBHGXH010000043.1:0-24436 GCF_041936445.1 Candidatus Darwinibacter acetoxidans
CATCCCGGTACAGCTCAGGGACTTCCTGCCGCTGATCTGCGATCAGGAGGGCATTCTCTGGATTCCCACCGTCCGCCGCAGCCACCGCGCGGCGCTGTCGGACTCAACCAGAAAGGTCCTGCGTCTGATTAATGTGAGTCATTCTTAATTTGTTGTCACACCTCTGCCCTTATGGTATAATTGGATGACGCACCGCTGTTGCCTTGGTATTGGAAGAGGGAGGGCAGAACTTGAATAGACTTCTCCGTGGAATCGGTCTTTATTTACTGATTGCCATCATTGCCATCTCCATCGTGAGCAATCTCTATTCACCGGGTAGTGTGGCCAAAGAGCTCTACTACTCCGAGTTGTTGCGATACATTGATGAAGATCGGGTTGCTTCGGCTCGCTTGGTGGGAGATCAGCATATCGAGGGCACCCTCAAGGATGGTACAAGCTTTGTGGCCACCATCCCTGTGGGCAAAATGCCCGATATTGCCGATCGTTTGGAAGAGAAAAACGTGCTGCTGGAAGCGGATCTTCCGCCGCAGCCGCCTTGGTGGATGGCGCTCTTGCCGAACCTGCTGTTTGTGGTGATGCTGGCCCTGGTTTGGCTGTTCATCATGAACCAGATGCAGGGGGGCAATAATCGCGCGCTCTCCTTTGGGAAGAGCCGGGCCCGCCTGCACCACGAGGACCGGCCCAAGGTGACCTTTGATCATGTGGCCGGAGTAGATGAAGCTAAGCAGGAACTAGTCGAAATCGTGGAATTTCTCAAGCACCCCAAGAAGTTCACCGAAGTGGGTGCAAAAATCCCCAAGGGAGTGCTTCTGGTGGGGCCTCCGGGAACGGGTAAAACGCTCCTGGCCAGGGCTGTGGCCGGAGAAGCGGGGGTTCCCTTCTTCAGCATCTCCGGCTCTGAATTTGTGGAAATGTTTGTGGGTGTAGGTGCCGCCAGGGTGCGGGACCTGTTTGAAAACGCCAAAAAGAACGCCCCGTGCCTGGTGTTCATCGATGAGCTGGATGCGGTGGGCCGGCAGCGGGGAGCGGGCCTAGGCGGCGGCCACGATGAACGGGAGCAGACTTTGAACCAGCTGCTGGTGGAGATGGACGGTTTTGAGACCAACACCGGCATCATCGTCATGGCGGCCACCAACCGTGCGGATGTGCTGGACCCGGCGCTGCTGCGCCCGGGGCGCTTCGACCGCAAAGTTGTGGTGGACCGGCCTGATCTCCAGGGCCGCCACGCCATCCTCAAGATCCATGCCCGCAACAAGCCCTTGGGGCCCGATGTGGACCTGGATGTTCTGGCACGGCGGACGCCGGGCTTCTCCGGTGCCGATCTGGAAAGCCTGCTCAATGAAGCAGCCATCCTCGCTGCCCGGGCCAACCGCAAGGTGATCTTCATGTCCGACTGCGAGGAGGCCATCGATCGGGTGCTCATGGGACCGGAGAAGAAGAACCGGGTCATGAGCGACATGGACCGCAAGGTCTTCGCCTACCACGAGGCCGGCCATGCGGTGGTGGCCCACTTCTCGGAGCACGGCGATCCTGTGCACAAGGTTACCATCGTGGGCCGGGGCAGCGCCGGCGGCTACACCATGATGCTGCCTGAAGAGGAGCGCTTCGTGTCTACACGGTCCAAGCTCTTGGACGATCTGGTGAATCTGCTGGGGGGCAGGGCCGCTGAAGATCTGGCCCTGGGCGAGATCAGCACGGGAGCCCACAACGACTTGGAGCGGGTGACCCGCATTGCCCGTAAGATGGTCATGGAGTGGGGAATGAGCGAGAAGCTCGGTCCCCTGACCTTCGGCCGCCCCAACGGCGAGGATCTGGTCTTTTTGGGCCGCGATATCTCCCGGGAGCGCAACTACAGCGAAGAGGTGGCTGCCCTCATCGATCAGGAAGTGCGGGAGATTGTGGAGTCCAGTTACGAAAAGGCCAAGGATCTGCTCATGCAGCACCGCGACAAGCTGGATCTAGTGGCGGAAGCGCTGCTGGAGCGGGAGACCCTCACCAGAGAGGAGTTCCTGGCCCTGATGGAAGGCCTGCCGCTGCCGGCGCCGCAGCCTGAGGCCCAGGTGCCCGAAACGGTCGCCGCTTACCAGGAAGAGAAGAAGAAAGAAACGGCGAGAGTGCGTAGCGAGCTCAGGCGTCCCGGGCCGGACCCGGTAGTGGGCGAAGCGTAGGCACTCACTGAAAAAAGCACAAAAGGGGCTGTTGCAGAATGTGGTTCATTCTGTACAGCCCCTTTTTTGTGTAGAATAACGAGAATACGGGCTCGCGAAGGAGCCCGTACCCAGAACGCCCCCTTTGATCCTTAGCGCAGGGAAGCTGGCTTGTTGCCCAAGGTAACTTCGATTATCAGCGTCCGGCCGCTCCTCAGGACCGTGAGGAGGAGCTGATCGCCGGTCTTGTGCTTGCTGATTTCATCGGCCACATCGTCGGTGGTGAAAACATCACGGTCTCCGATGCGGCGGATCACATCCCAGGGCTTGAGGCCGGCCTCCTCCGCGGGAGAGCCCTTAATCACATCGACAATCAGTACACCCTTATCATCGGGGAGCCGCAGCTGCCGGGCAATATTCTCGTCGATATTCTGATACCAGATGCCCAGCCAGGGTACGCTTACTCCGCCGGTGGTGATCAGCTCATCCAGCACCTCTTTGGCCACGTTAATGGGGATGGCAAAGCCGATACCCTGGGCCTGGGCGTGGACGGCGGTGTTGATGCCGATCACTTCACCTTTGATGTTCAAGAGGGGTCCGCCGGAGTTGCCCCGGTTGATGGCCGCGTCGGTCTGCATGAGGTTCTTGTAGACTTTGGGGACGCCCGTCTCGGAATCGTAGATGCTGATTTCTCTACCCTTGGCGCTGAGCACGCCCACCGTCACGGTGTGTTCGAAATCCCGGCCGTAGGGGTTACCGATGGCGATGGTCCACTCACCAACCCGGGCGGCGTCGGAATCGCCCAGGGGCAGGGTGGGGAAGACGTCACCGTTTTCATTGATGATGCGCAGCACCGCCAGGTCCAGGGAATAGTCGGAGCCGATGATCTCCGCCTCATACTCCCGCTCCAGCCCAGGTGCATCCACCACCACGGTGATGGTCTGCCCCTCGCCTTTGTTGCCTACCACGTGCTGGTTGGTGAGGACAATGCCCGACTCGTCAATGATAAAGCCAGAACCGGCGCTGGTGGGTGTCCTCTCCATGGGCTGTCTGTAGAAGGGATCGCTGAACCAGAAATCAAAGAAGGAACCGAAGGGATCCCAGGTGGAAAAGGGCCTTCTGTATGTGTCCACGGTTTCCGTGGGCCATACCACTGAGATGAACACCGTCGCGGGGCTGGCCACTTCGGCGATGTCCGCGATAATGTACGGATTGTCAGTGACGATGGGCAGGGGAGTGGTCTGCACCACGGTCTGCACTTCCGCCGGGGGCGCTTCCTGCGCCACCAAGCGGGCGTTGGGCAGCAGTTGGGCTGCCGCGCCTATGGACAAGACAACAGCAAGGATGAGCATGATGGTGATGATACGTTTCCTCATAATAATCCTCCTCCTGTGTTGACTAGTTTAATTATAACTCTTCGCAATAAGAGCTTACAAGTGAGTGTACTGTGCTGGGCTGTGTTAAGTGTATCCAAAGGGGGCAGAAAATAGTCCAGCGCTGGAAATCCACTCCATCTTGGGCTCGCCACACGGATTCGGACTTTGGAGAAGAAAAAGTGGGGGTGGCCACCCCCATTGAAAACAGTGCGAAATGTGGTACAATAGTTAGCGGGAGAATATGAGTTCCTGGTGGGCTCCGCAGGCTTCAAACCTGTTTGGGGGGTAACCTGGGTTATCCCCGGTGGGTTCGATTCCCATATTCTCCCGCCATTTTTTTAGCTGGTTTGGGGACGTCTGCCCAGGAGGCGCACGTCTCCTTTTCTTATGGTGATCCCTTGCGCGTCGAAGTACTCTAAAAAGGCCAGGGCATACTTGCGGCTCGTGCCCAGGCGATCCCGGAAGGCCGCGAGGGGAAAGCCGTTTTGGAACTCCGCTTCCGTAAAGAGCAGGGCCGCCACCTCCCCGGCGATCTCCGGGGTTGTCCAGTGATCGTTGGCCAGCGGGGTCAAGCGGTTCAGGCGGGCTCCAGCATAGATCAGTTCCTTGGAGTAGCCCCGTTCCAGAAGTTCGCTCAGGCTGGGCGGCTCGTAGGGGGTTTCTCCAATCAGCTCCCGCAGTTCCTGCAGCTTCTGCTCTTCCTGGGGAGATAGGGTAAGCTCATGCCCCTGGCTGCTGATGAATCCCTGAACCTCGCTGAGCTCTGGGATCTTCCTTAAGACCTGGTCAAAAAGGCGCGCCGGCAGGCCCGTGGCGGCCCGCAGGGTCTCTTTACTGGGTCCGGGGCTTAAGGGGTTTGCAGCGTGGAACTCCTTCACGGCTTCCAGCAGGTAGCTGCGGACTTTGGCAAACTGCCGGGGCGCCATGATAAACTCGCCCAGTTCCAAAAGCTGGGGATGGGCACCCAGCCCCGCCTCCCTGAACTGCGCCAGCGTCCAGTGGGTGCGGTCTTCCGCCCGCAGCAGGCTGTACTGCGCCGGATCCGCCTCAAGTTTGGCCTTGAGCTGGGCGAGGTCCAGGTGGGCCTCTGGTTTTTCAAAGGGAAAGAGGTGGCGCAGCCGCTCCGGCCCCACCAGGCGCAGGTTGTGGCCCCGCACAGGGATGCCCCCTTCGATGAAGGTTCCACCGCCTATGGTTTCCTGCAGTTCGCTGTGGCGGAGGATAAAGCGGTCCTGGAAAGTGAAATGGGCTGGTTCTTCCAGCTCCAGCTGGGCAAAACCCTCCCCACCAGGTGCCAGCTCATCGCCGCCGAGAATCCTCACCCGGGTCAGGGTTTCCAAAGTGCCCACATAGAGCTTGACCATCTGCCCCGTGGCCAGCGGCGCGGGCGCCTGGGGCAGG
Source organism: Candidatus Darwinibacter acetoxidans (assembly GCF_041936445.1). Lineage (NCBI taxonomy): Bacteria > Bacillati > Bacillota > Clostridia > Candidatus Darwinibacteriales > Candidatus Darwinibacteriaceae > Candidatus Darwinibacter > Candidatus Darwinibacter acetoxidans. The sequence continues at coordinate 4,925 of NZ_JBHGXH010000043.1, forward strand.
ACCTCGACAAAGGCGTTGATCAGGGAAAAATGGGGGCGGCGGCCGGGTAGGCTCAGATACATGCCCCTGGCCAGGTCGGCCTTCTCCACGCCGGTGAGGTTCACGGCGAGACGGGAGTGGGGAACTCCCTTTTCCACACTCTTGGTGTGGGTCTGCAGTCCCCGGATCCGGGCCTTGAGGCCCAGGGGCTGCACAGCGACTTCCATACCCACCTCCAGGCAGCCCCCCAGCAGAGTGCCGGTGACCACCGTGCCGGCTCCCTTAATGGTGAACACCCGGTCGATCCACAGCAGGGGATCCGCGCCCTCTTCTTCCCGGACCAGGGTGTCCAACAGATCGCCAATAGCTTCCTTCAGAACATCCAGGTTGAAGCCGGTCACCCCTGAAACGGGGATGATGGGACAGCCCCTCAGAGATGTGGCGGCAAGCCGCTCGGCGATATCGGCCTGCACCAGCTCCAGCCATTCCTCATCCACCAGATCCGCTTTGGTCAGGGCCACAAGTCCCCGCTTGATCCCGTAGAGGTTGAGAATATCCACATGTTCCTGGGTCTGGGGCATCCAGCCGTCGTCCGCGGCGATGACCAAAAGGACAAAATCCACCATGCCCACACCGGCCAGCATGTTTTTCACCAGGCGGTGGTGGCCCGGCACATCCACGATACCCACGGTCCCCTTGGGGAGGGTGAGCCAGGCAAAGCCCAGATCAACAGTCATGCCCCGGACCTGCTCTTCCTGGAGGCGGTCGGGGTTGATGCCGGTGAGGGCCTTAATTAAGGTACTTTTGCCGTGATCGATGTGGCCCGCGGTGCCCATTATGAACATGGTCTCACCCCTTTTTGCAGCAGTTTCACAACTTCTCCATCCTCCTCGACCTGCACTGTCCGGGGATCGAGGAGCACCCGGTCTTGGACAATGCGGGCCAAGACCGGCGGTTCATTGCTGCGCAGGTGAACCAGGAGTTCTTGGGCAGAAAGATGGGAACTGGTGAGGGCCAGAGCCCAGGAGGGAATGGTTTCTCCGGGCAGGGAGCCTCCGCCCATGGTGGAGGAGCAGGGGACAACCTCGCCCTGGAGTCCGGGGCCGAGGTTTTGCAGCCAGTTTTCCGCCCGGGCTTTCACCATTTCAGGGGGCAGGCTGGCCATCTCCCACAGGGGCAGACTCCCGTAGTCCTTCTCCAGATAAATCTCCAGCACCGCCTCTAAAGCGATGAGGGACAGTTTGTCGATGCGCAGGGCCCGAAGCAGTGGGTCCTTTTTGATCTTGGCCATAAGCTCCCGCCGTCCATGGATAATGCCCGCCTGGGGGCCCCCCAGGAGCTTGTCGCCGCTGTAGGTGACAATGTGGCTGTGCTCCAGGGCGGTGGTAACCCGCGGCTCGGGGAAGGGCGGAAAAGAGCCGCTGCCCAGATCTTCGATCAAATACAGTCCATGGTCCCGGGCGAGCTTGGCCAAGTCCTGCCTGGGCACCGATTCCGTGAAGCCCACGATGGTGTAGTTGCTAGGATGGACCAGGAGGATGGCCCTGGTTTCCGGGGTGATGGCCCGCTCGTAGTCGCTGAGCCTGGTGCGGTTGGTGGTGCCCACTTCCACGAGGCGGCAGCCGCTGGCGGCCATGACCTCCGGAACGCGAAAACCTCCGCCGATTTCCACCAGCTGCCCCCGGGAGACGATCACCTCACCGCCTGCGGTAAGGGCCTTGAGCACCAGCAGCACCGCTCCGGCGTTGTTGTTCACCACGATGGTATCGTTTTCCGCGGCCTGCTCCTCTAAAAGCAGGCTGAAGAGCCGGGCCGCGCGGGTATAGCGGCTGCCTCTGGTTCCAGAAGCCAGATCCAATTCCAAATTGAAGTAGCCCCGGCCCAGGGCCTGCAACCGCTCCAGGGCGGCGGCGGGCAGGGGGGCTCGTCCCACATTGGTGTGGATCAAGACTCCCGTGGCGTTGATCACCGGCTGGAGCCTGTTCCAGCTGCTCTCTTCCAGCCGGCGGACCACCCGGGAGGTGATCTCTTCAGCTGAAAGCTCCACGTGTTCGCGGGCGATTTCCGCCCTGATGCGCTCCAGCTCCTGCCTGATCACCGCGGTGGTCTCCGGGTGGGAGAGGTCCGCAGCGGCTTGCTTTACTGCCGGCTCCTCCAGAAGCTTATCAACGGCGGGGATCTGCCTGAATAGGTTGGACATCTAGCTCTCTCCCTTGTCGTCTGCTTACAAAACATGTATACGACAAAGGCGCCGGCCAACCCTTTTCAGCGGCGGGGATCTGCGTTTTTGGCGTAGGCCTGCTGCAGCACCGCCAAACCCCGCTGGCGGGCTTCAGGGCTGAGCCCCTTTTGCTGGCTGATGGCCCGCATGGCCGCGGCGATCAGCTCGGCCTTTTCCTTACTGCTCAGCTTGGTCATGATCCTTCCCTCCCTGGACATGGGTACTTTATAGTATGTCCAAGGAAGGCCAGATTATACAGAAAAATGCAGGACAATATAAAAAGAAAGGATCACCGCGGCGGCATCGGCAAGCAGGGCGGTGGCCAGGGTGTGCCTGGTGCGCTTGAGCCCCACCGAGCCCGCGTAAACCGTGAGCACATAGAGGCTGGTTTCGGTACTGCCCATCATGGTGGCCGCCAGGCGCCCGATGAAAGAATCGGCGCCGTAGGTTGCAAAGATTTGGGAGAGGAGCGCCAGGGAGCCGGAACCGGAGATAGGGCGGATTAAGGCCATGGGCAGGGCTTCCGGTGGAAAGCCCAGGCGGCTGGTGAAAGGCGTCAGGACGCGGATCAGCTGATCCAAGGCGCCGGAATGCTGGAACACCTGGATGGCCACGAGCATGCCCACCAGGTAGGGCAGGACCCGCAGCGCGGTCTGCCAGCCTTCTTTGGCTCCTTCCACAAAGCGTTCATAGATGGGCACTCCCCGGCTCAGGCCCCAGGCGGTGATGCCCAAAAGCAAAAGGGGAATGGCCCAGCGGGACAGCGCCTGCACCGCTGCGATCATAGGCGGGCCCTCCTCCGGGTCAAGCTGCGCAGGGAGGCATCGAGGATCACCGTCACCACCGTGGAGCAGAGGGTGGCCAATACGATGGGGCCGATAATATCTGCGGGGGCCCTGGCGCCGTGGCTGAGGCGCAGGGCAATGATGGTGGAGGGAAGCACCGTGAGGCTGGAGGAGGTCAGGGCCATGAAAGTACACATGGCATCGGAGGCCGTTTCTTTATGTCTGTTCAGCTCCTGGAGGTGCCCCATGGCCTTCAGCCCCAGGGGGGTGCAGGCGCTGCCCAACCCCAAGATGTTGGCGCTCATGGCCGCCAGCAAGGCGCCCATGGCGGGATGATCCGGCGGCACTTCCGGGTAAAGGCGGCGGGCCAAAGGACCCAACAGCCGGGCCAGGACCTGCATGAGCCCTGCATCCTGGGCGATTTTCATGACACCAGACCAAAAGGAGATGATACCGATGAGCCCCGCCGCGACCACAACCGCCTGTTCGCTGCCTTTGAGCACTCCCTCGGTGACCAGCTGAATATCGCCTTTGCTCGCGGCGGTAATCACTCCGGCGAGAATCATGAAGAACCAGATGTAGTTGATCATGCTACCCCTCCCCAACATCCTTATGCGTAAAGGGGAGAAAATAAGAGAAATCCGGAAGGCGGACCCCGTCTTTTTCTATGGGGGGCCAGAAGCACCCCTTTGACGTTCCCTGACCAATATCTTGGGACTTGATTCCTGCTGCCATTTCTGTGCATAATACAGTTAAGGTCAGTAATAGTCAAAGAAAGTTGGTGAGTAAGTGGGTACGCTGGCGGATCACATTGAAGCATATATCAAGCGCATGCTGCAGAACAGCGAAAATAGAAGTATAGAGCTTAGCCGTGCGCAGCTCGCCGATGTCTTTTCCTGCGTCCCCTCGCAGATCAACTATGTGCTGGCCACCCGCTTTACCCTGGAGCGGGGCTATATCGTAGAGAGCCGGCGGGGAGGCGGCGGCTACATCCGTATAGCCCACGTCCAGGTGGAAGACGATCTAACCCATGCGGTGAACCTGCTCAAGGGCATTGGCTCTCAGCTTTCCGAGCAGCGCATGGAAAGCATCTTGGCGCACCTGCGGGATTTGGGCCTCCTTTCTCCCCACCAGTGCCGGCTGATCCGGGGTATTGTGCAGCAGGAGAGCAGCAGCATCAGTCAAGGCAAAGATGTCCTCAGGGCCAGTCTCGTGCGTGCCCTGCTGTTTTACATTATTGAATCCGAGTCTTAGGGGTGGTAATTATGCTGTGCGACAAATGCGGGCAGAATGAAGCCACAGTGAAGTTTGTGCAGATCGAGAACAACAAAAAGACCGAGCTCCACCTCTGCCGAGACTGTGCCCAAGGGTATACCAGCTTTTCCCCGGGTTTCGATCTGCAGCAGCTGCTCTCCAGCTTGTTCCAGTCCCTTTCCCTGGGGCAGAAGACGGCCCCCGCAGTGGCGGCGAAGAAGTGCCCCACCTGCGGGCGGACCCTGGGGGATATCCAGCAGACGGGGCGACTCGGCTGCAGCAGCTGCTACGAGGTTTTCCGGGAGGAATTGAGCCCTGTACTGCGCAGGCTCCACGGGTCCGGCAGCCACACCGGCAAAGTCCCCGCCAGGGCCTTTCCCCGGGTGCATGCCACCCGGCAGATGGAGGAGCTGCGCAAACGGCTGGACGAATGCGTGCGCCTGGAGAAATATGAAGAGGCCGCAAGGCTCCGGGACGAGCTGCGGCTTTTGGAGAAGGAATTGGCGGGAGGTGAGGCCCGATGAGAGAACTTGCTTCCTGGATGAAGGAGCGGGGCCCTGAAGGGGATATCGTCCTGGGTACCCGCTGCCGGCTGGCTAGAAATCTGAGGGGAATTCCCTTCCCCGAAGCGGCCAACCGGGAGCAGCTGCGGGAAGTGCTGAGCCAGGCCGCGGGGGTTACCCCTAAACTCAGCCCCGCCGGGTCCTTTACCTTCAGGGAAATGGCCACCATGGACGCCCTGGAGCGGGAGCTTTTGGTGGAAGAACACCTGATCAGCCCCAGCCACATGCAGAGTCCCGCACACAAGGCGGTGATCCTCAACGACCGGCACAACATCAGCATCATGGTCAACGAAGAGGATCATTTCCGCATCCAGGTGCTCAAGCCCGGCCTGCAGCTGGAAGAGGCCTGGCAGCGGGCGACACGGGTTGATGATCTCTTAGAGGAACACCTTGATTTCGCCTTTGACCTCAAGACCGGCTACCTGACCTCCTGCCCCACCAATGTGGGGACGGCCCTGCGGGCATCGGTCATGTTCCACCTACCGGCCCTGCGCAGGGTCAGGAAGGTGCAGGAGGTCTTGGGTGCCGTCTCTAAGTTCGGCTTAACCGTGCGGGGCTTGTACGGTGAGGGCAGCGATGTGTACGGCAATGTCTACCAGCTGTCCAACCAGATCACCCTGGGCCAGAGCGAAGAAGAGACCATCGAGCACTTGGCCCGCTTCACCTCGCAGATCCTGCACAGCGAGAGGCAGGCCCGGGAGTATCTCCTGGAAAAGGAGCGGCGCCTCACCACCGAGGACTGGCTGTACCGCTCCTACGGGGTTTTGCAGAACGCCCGCATCCTCAGCAGCCAAGAAGCCATGGAGCTGCTTTCCGATTTGAAACTAGGCATTGATCTGGGTATTATTCCCCACGGCGATCCGGAACTGGTCAAGCAGCTGATGGTGCAGATCCGAGCTGCCCACCTCCAGAGCATCATGGGCCAGCCCCTGCCGGCTCAGGAACGGGATCGCCTCCGGGCTAGTCTCGTCAGGGATACCCTGGAAAAGCACATGACCAAAACTCAGGAGAGTAGGTGACAATATGTTTGGAAGATTTACCGAACGCGCTCAGCGCGTCATGGTGCTGTCCCAAGAGGAAGCGCGCCGCCTGGGGCACAGTGTGGTGGGAACCGAGCACATTCTTTTAGGTTTACTGGCCGAAGGGGAGGATGTGGCCGCCCGGACCCTCCTGTCTTTGGGCATCAGCATCGATCAGGTGCGGGGCGAAGTGGAGCGCATCATCGGCCGGGGAGAAAGGCCCACAGAAGGGCCCATTGGCTTTACACCCCGCTCCAAGCGCGTGCTGGAGCTGGCCTTCGATGAGGCCCGGCGGCTGGGCCACACCTATATCGGCACAGAGCACCTCCTCTTGGGCCTGATCCGGGAAGGGGAGGGTGTGGCGGCCCAAGTGCTCCACAACCTCGGTGCCGACCTGGATAAGGTGCGGGCCCAGGTCACCAGTCAATTGGGGGGCGGCGGGCAGGCCAAGGTCCAAAAGGGCCGGACGGGCAAGACCCCCACCCTGGATCAGTACGGGCGCGATCTTACCGCCATGGCCAGGGAAGGAAAACTGGACCCGGTCATCGGCAGGGAGAAGGAGATCCAGCGGGTGATCCAGATCCTGAGCAGAAGGACGAAAAACAACCCCGTACTCATCGGGGAGCCCGGGGTGGGCAAGACCGCCATCGCCGAAGGGCTGGCCCTGAAGATCGTGAACAACGATGTGCCGGAAACCCTCAGCAACAAGCGGGTTGTTTCCCTGGATCTGGGCAGCCTGGTGGCTGGTTCCAAGTTCAGGGGCGAGTTCGAAGAGCGCCTGAAGAAGGTGATTGAGGAAATCCGCTCCGCGGGCGATGTGATCCTGTTTATCGACGAGATGCACACCATCATCGGGGCTGGCGCGGCGGAAGGTGCCATCGATGCTGCCAACATCCTCAAACCGGCTCTGGCCCGGGGTGAACTGCAGGCCATCGGCGCCACCACCCTGGATGAGTATCAGAAGTATGTGGAGCGGGATGCGGCCCTGGAGCGGCGCTTCCAGCCTGTGATGGTGGATGAACCCACTGTGGAGGAAACCATTGAGATCCTCAAGGGCCTGCGGGACCGCTACGAAGCCCATCACCGGGTGAAAATTAAGGATGAATCCATTGTGGCCGCCGCCAGGCTCGCCGACCGCTATATCAGCGACCGCTTTCTGCCGGACAAGGCCATTGACTTGATGGATGAAGCCGGTTCCAGGGTGCGCCTGCGGGGTCTCACTCCCCCAGCGGAACTGAAGGAACTGGAAGCCAAGATCGAAGAGACCATCGTGGAAAAAGAGGCGGCCATCAAAAACGAGCAGTTTGAGCAGGCCGCAAGCCTCAGGGATCTGGAGCAGAAGCTCCAAGCGGAACTGGAGGCGAAGCGGCAGGAGTGGCGCAAAGACCAGGGCCGCAAAGAGGCGGTGGTCACCCCGGAAGATATCGCCGAGGTGGTGGCCCACTGGACAGGGATACCGGTAACGGATATCGCCGAGGAAGACGCCGTGCGCCTGCTCAATCTGGAGGAAATCCTCCATGAGCGGGTGGTGGGCCAGGATGAGGCCATCAGTGTGATCTCCCAGGCCATGCGCCGGGCCCATGCGGGGCTGAAGGATCCCAAGCGGCCCATCGGCTCCTTCATCTTCCTGGGCCCCACCGGTGTGGGTAAGACGGAGCTCGCCCGGGCGCTGGCGGAAGCCCTCTTCGGCGATGAAGATGCCGTGGTCCGCCTGGACATGTCGGAGTACATGGAACGCCATGCTGTATCCCGCCTGATCGGTTCGCCCCCCGGTTATGTGGGCTATGATGAAGGCGGCCAGCTCACGGAGCAGGTGCGCAGAAAGCCGTACTCCATCGTGCTGTTCGACGAAATCGAAAAGGCCCATCCTGAGGTCTTCAACATCCTCCTGCAGGTGCTGGAAGATGGGCGGCTCACCGATGCCAAGGGCCGGGTGGTGGACTTCCGCAACACCGTCATTGTCATGACCTCCAATGTGGGCGCTGAACAGATCCGCCGGGAGTCCGGCATCGGCTTTAGGGTGGTGGAGGATGAACGCAGCGACTACCTGGCCATGAAGGACAAGGTTACAGAACAGCTCAAGCGCACCTTCCGTCCGGAGTTTCTGAACCGCATCGATGAGATCGTGGTCTTCCACGCCCTGAACAAGGTGCACATCAGCCAGATCGCCGATATCATGCTCAAGGAACTCCGCAAGCAGCTCGCGGACATGGATATCCAGCTGGTGATCACGGAGCAGGCCAAGGAGCTTCTAGCCAACAGGGGATTCGACCCCGATTTCGGGGCCAGACCGCTGCGGCGGGCTATCCAGAGGTATATCGAAAACCCGCTGGCGGAGGAGATCCTCAAGGGAACCTTCGGACAGGGGGGCACCATCACGGTGGATGCCCGGGAAGGGGAATTTGTGTTCTACTAGAGCCTCCTCCGCAGCATTTGAACCGCTAGAAAGGGAGGGCGCGCTGCCGACAGGCGGTTGTGCACTCCCTTTTCTGATGGTATAATAGAAAAAAGAAGTAAAAATTTGGGATCTTAGGAAGGGCAGTTCGTGGCTAGAAAAACTACCGTCTTCGTCTGTCAGTCGTGCGGCGCCGAAAGCCCCCGCTGGATGGGGAGGTGCCCTGTTTGTTCAGAGTGGAATACCTTTGTGGAAGAAACAGTGGCGCCCGCTCCTAAGCAGGCGCAGCGCTGGGTGCGGCCCAGCAAGCCCGTGCCTTTGACCGCGATCGAGGACAGCGGCCATACCCGTTTCAGTACGGGTCTGGAGGAGCTGGACCGGGTTTTAGGGGGCGGGCTGGTTCCCGGCTGCCTCGGCTTGATTGGCGGGGATCCCGGTATCGGCAAGTCCACACTGCTCCTGCAGGTGGCCAGCAGCGTCGCCCGGCGGGGCGGCAAGGTGCTCTACGTCACGGGGGAAGAGTCCCTGGCCCAGCTCAAGCTGCGGGCAGTCCGCTTGGGGGCGGTGGAAGAAAGGCTTGTTGCCGTAAGCGAGGCCGATACCGAAATCATCAGCGGCATCATTGAAGAGGAAAAGCCGCTGTTGGTCATCGTGGATTCCATCCAGACCATGTACGTGCAGGAGATAGCTTCGCCACCGGGCAGCGTGGCCCAGGTGCGGGAAGCTGCCGGCCGCTTTCTGCAGCTGGCCAAGGGCGGCGATACCGCCATTCTCCTTGTGGGTCATATGACCAAAGGCGGCAACCTGGCGGGGCCGAAGGTACTGGAGCACGCGGTGGACTTCGTCTTGTATTTCGAAGGCGATGTACATACATCTTTCCGCATCATCAGGTCTGTGAAGAACAGGTTTGGCTCCACCAACGAAGTGGGCATCTTTGTAATGAGCGGGCAGGGTTTGATCCCTGTGGCCAATCCCTCCGAATTCCTCCTCTCCCAGCGGCCCGTGGAAAGTCCAGGTTCCGTGGTGGTCCCCTACATGGAAGGTACGCGCCCGCTTTTGGTGGAAGTGCAGGCTCTGGTTACCCCCACCCCCTACGGAGGCAACCCCCGCAGACAGACCACGGGAGTCGATTACCAAAGGTTTTCCATGGTGCTGGCTGTTCTAGAAAAAAGGCAGGGTTATCCCCTGCAGACGCAAGATGTGTTTCTCAATGCTGCCGGCGGGCTGAAGCTGCAGGAACCCGCCTTAGATCTGGGCATGGCGGTGGCGGTGGCCAGCAGCATAGCCAACGTAAGTGTCCATCCCCTCTGCGCGGTGCTGGGGGAGGTTGGGCTGGCGGGGGAAATCAGGGCAGTAAGGGGAATGGAACAGCGCCTTAAGGAGCTGCACCGCTTGGGTTTCGAACGGTGCATCATTCCCAAGAACAATGTGCAGGGAAATGAACCTCTGCGGGTTCACGGTGTCGGGACCATTCAGGAAGCTCTAGAAATCGCTCTGGAAAAGAGAAGGTGAGTCCATGCGCGACGAGGAAGCCATTTACAAATATCTGCAGATGATAGCGCCAGGTACCCAGCTCTACGAAGGGCTGGAAAGCATCCTCAAAGCCAAAACCGGTGCCCTGATCGTCATCGGCGATACCCCTGAGGTCATGGCCTTGGTCAACGGGGGGTTTCAGATCGATGCGGAAATGCATCCTGCAGCCCTGTATGAGCTGGCCAAAATGGACGGCGCCATCGTCCTTTCCAGCGACGCTAAGCGCATTCTCTATGCCAATACGCACCTGACCCCCGACCCCATGATCCCCACCCAAGAGACGGGCACGCGCCACAAGACCGCGGAGCGGGTGGCCAAACAGACGGGCCAGATGGTCATTTCCATTTCCCAGCGCCGCAACGTGATTACCATTTACAAGGATAACTGGAAACACGTGGTGCGGGAAGTGAGCGTGATTCTTTCCAAGGCCAACCAGGCCCTGTCCACTTTGGAAAAATACCGGAGCGTGTTTCAGCAGTCCTTGACCAATCTCAGCGCTTTAGAATTCGAGGATCTGGTTACCCTATCGGATGTGACCACTGTGCTCCAACGCAGCCAGATGGTGAACAGGATTGCCAAAGAAATAGAAAGGTATGTAGTCCAGCTGGGTTCCGAAGGCCGCTTGGTCAAAATGCAGCTGGAAGAGCTCCTCGCGGACATCAAGGATCAGGGTCTGTTGGTGTTCAAAGATTACTACGTGGGGGAAAACCTTGCGGAGGCTTGGAGCCAGATGGAAGAGTGGGATTCAGACGACTTTCTCAATGTGGGCATGCTTTCTAAAGCTTTGGGGTACAGCAGCATCAGCAGCCTGGAACAGCCGGCTGCTGCCCGGGGCTACCGCATCCTCGCGAAGATACCCAGGCTGCCCATGCCGGTCATCGAGAATCTTGTAGATGCCTTTGGCAGTCTCTCTGCCATTATGGATGCCACCATTGAAGAGCTGGATGATGTGGAGGGAATTGGCGAAGTTAGGGCAAAAGCCATCAGAGATGGCTTGCGGCGGCTGCGTGAACAGGTCTTAGTGGACAGTCATATCTAGCCTTAGCGGAGATGGAAGATTCCCAAGGTGGCCACGCGCTGGTTTTCTTTGCTGATAATCTCTTCCAGATCCAGTTTCAGGGCGTTGCACATGCCGGCGAGGTAGAACAGGTTTTGACCGACTTCGGCTTCCAGCACCTCTCTGCAGTTTTCGCAGAGCTGCCCCTCCAAGTGCGACCGGATGTGGTTCCTGATGTCCTCAAAGGAACAGTCATCGGGGAGCACTTGCTTCGAGGCATCGATCTTGATGCACCCGCAATCGGTTACCGCCCGAAAGAGCGCTCTGTTTACCCGCGCATTTGTTTCCTGGAACTTACTGACAATATCCAGAATGCTGAAGTGCCGGACCAGATTCTCTTCTACGTTTTTCTGAAAGTGATGACAAGTGCTTAACGGCTTCGTCACTTCGGTCACGTCCTCTCGCCACCTTCTGGGGTCAATTCTGGTTCAATTATAAGTCTTGTGAAAATCGATTGTCAAGTTGGGCCAGGGTCTGCGAATACCGCACGAATTCCGTCCTCGTTTGACTTTGTTCGCCCAGAGTGGTAAATTTATTGTAAGAAGCCAGTGCTTTTCGAAGGAGGTGTTGCTTTGTATAACGTGGGAGATCACGTTGTGTACCCCATGCATGGTGCGGGCGTGATTGTGGCCATCGAGGAGCGGGAAGTGCTCGGCGAAAGGCAGAAATACTATATCATGCAGCTTCCCATCGGCGATATGAAGGTAATGATTCCCATGAACGCCGTGGATGATTTGGGCCTTCGCCAGGTAATCGGCCCCGAGGAAGTGGAGCGCGTCTATCAGGTGCTGCAGGGCGAAGAAACGGCCATGTCTTCTAACTGGAACCGCCGCTACCGCGCCAACATGGAGAAGATAAAAAGTGGAGATATCTACGAGGTGGCAGAGGTTGTGCGCAACCTCACAATCAGGGATATCGAGAAGGGTTTGTCCACCGGAGAGCGAAAGATGCTGGATACGGCCAGGCAGATCCTGGTCAGCGAATTAGTTATCGCCCAGAATTCCACCAGGGAGGAGGTGGAGGAAGCTATCCAGGAGATTTTCCAGCAGTAAGGGGTGAGGCGGGACATTTTGGGGCAAAAGAGAATACTCGCCAGGAAAGAGGAAATAATATGCCTTGAACGAGCAAGCTATCGCGAGCACTTTGGCGAAGCGGGAGGTGAAGCGAAGTTTGGTCCTGGTTGCTAGGGTCGTTTTTGCATTTATAGGTGCGCTCTTAGGTTATTCGGGGTCCTTGGTGTTGCTTGATGCGGGAGTCTTAAACGGAGTTGTTGAAAGCGGTTACCTAGTGGGTCTGTTAGTGTTCTCTGGCGTGTTAATCGGATTGCTCATTGGTCCACCAGTGGTAAGGGGGCTGATGATCGGGACCAAGGCGGCAACGCAGTTTGTACTGAAAACCCCAACCCATCAACTGATGGGCGGGATCATCGGTCTTGTCAGCGGTTGGATTATTGCACTGGTTATTTCCATCCCCCTGCTGCGCATCCCGGTGTTGGGAGATTATGTTTCTATTGTGCTGGGCATCCTCCTGGGCTATATGGGCCTAGTGGTGGGTTTCAGGAAGACAGACGAGCTGCACGGTGTGTTTTCCCGGTCAGAGAGGGGTCTGCGTGGTCTGGTGGGGAGCTCGGAGGCCAGCCCGAAAATACTTGATACCAGCGTAATCATCGACGGCAGGATTGCCGACATCACCAAATCTGGTTTTCTGGAAGGAGATCTGATTGTTCCCTCCTTCGTCCTGGAGGAACTGCAGCACATTGCCGATTCCTCCGATGTGCTCAAGCGCAACCGCGGACGGCGGGGCTTGGACATCCTCAACCGGATTCAAAAAGAACCTTACTGTTCAGTGCGTATCGTCGAAGATACTTACGGGGAACTGAGCGAGGTGGACACCAAGCTGGTGAAGCTGGCGAAGGACCTGGGCGGCAAGGTGGTCACCAATGATTTCAACCTCAACAAGGTGTGTGAACTACACGGTGTCCCTGTACTAAACATCAACGAGCTGGCCAATTCCGTCAAGCCCGTGGTGCTGCCCGGTGAAGAGCTGAAGGTACATGTGATTAAGGATGGCAAGGAGCAGGGTCAGGGAGTTGGCTACCTGGATGATGGCACTATGATTGTGGTGGACGGCGGACGCCGCTACATCGGCCAGACGGTTGCCGTGTTGGTCACCAGCGTTCTGCAGACTGCGGCAGGCCGCATGATTTTCGCCAAACCCAAGTCTATGGAACGGGCATTATAGCTTTTGTCGTCCAAGGAGGCCTGGTGCTGGACATCAGGCCTTTTTTGGTTCAAGAGGTAGGAGGCAGGAGGCAGGAGGCAACATGCGGGAAGCAGGAAGCAGCGGGATCGGCACCAAGGTGGCAGTGGTGATCGCGGCGGCAGGTTCGGGCAGGCGTATGGGCGCCGGGGAGAATAAGGTGCTGCTGCCCCTGGACGGAAAGCCCATGCTGCAGCACAGCATAGAATGCTTTGCCGCCATGGACGAAGTGTCAGAGATCGTGGTGGTGACCAGATCAGAAGATCTGGAGGCAGTGCGGAGCTTAGCTGCGGGGATCGTCGCGCGCCGGCCCGTGCAGGTGGTAACCGGAGGCGAGACCCGGCAGGAAAGCGTGTTCCTGGGGCTTAAGGCCCTGCCTGGGGATACCGACTGGGTGATCATCCACGACGGGGCGCGGCCCTTTATCACTGCGGAGCTGGTCCGCCGGGGCCTTGCCGCCGTGCGCAGGCATCTGGCGGTGGGTCTGGCCGTACCGGTAAAAGACACCATTAAGCGGGTGCGGGAGGGGCGGGTTGTGGACACGCCGCCCCGTGCAGAGCTGTGGGCGGTGCAGACGCCGCAGCTTTTCAGCTATCAGCTGATCCTCCGGGCCCACGAGCAGGCAAGGCAAAAGGGCCTTCAGGCCACTGACGACTGCGCTTTGGTGGAGGCGCTGGGGGAGCCTGTGCATATTGTCCCGGGTGAATACGCCAACATCAAAGTGACCACCCCCGAAGATCTGCCCCCGCCGGAAGACTCCCTGGTTGGTTTTGGTTTTGATGTGCACCGCTTGGTTCCCGGCAGGCCCCTGGTGCTGGGGGGTGTGGAGATCCCCTTTGAGCTGGGCCTTTTGGGTCATTCCGATGCAGATGTCCTCACCCATGCGGTGATGGATGCCCTTTTAGGGGCCATGGGGGAGGGCGATATCGGCGAGCATTTCCCCGACACGGACCCCAGCTATGCCGGTATTTCCAGCCTGCTGCTTTTGGAGAGGGTGATGGGGCTGGTGCGGGAGCGGAGCCTAACCGTGGGCAATGTGGATGCGGTGATCGTGGCCCAGCGCCCCAAACTCACCCCCTGGAAAGCGGCTATCCGGGGTAAGCTGGCCCAGGCGCTGGGGACCGCGGAGAGGCAGGTCAATATCAAGGCCTCCACCAGTGAGGGTTTAGGTTTCACCGGCCGGGGAGAGGGGATCGCTGTTCAGGCGGTTGTTTCGTTGCGCCGCCGGCGCGGTTGACTTGGGGGTAAGCGTTGCGTATAATATGGGTATTATCAGGAAAAGGACACGATGGGGAGAGTAGTTAAGTGCGCCGCCCAGAGAGGGATGCGTTTGGTGGAAGCATCCTGCGGTCAGCTTAACGAAGTGCACCCCTGATCCGCCAACCGAAATCGCCCGCGAGAGTAGGCTTGGACGGCTGGCACCCGTTAGTGTGCCGAGAGTGCTGACATGCCGGCGCGGGGCGCCGCATGTTGGAAGCAGAGTGGAACCGCGGCCCTCGTCTCTGTGAGAGAAGAGGGCTTTGTTGTTCAGGAGGATAGATGCATGATCTGGGAGGGAAGGCGCGTGAAGCGGGAGATCAGAGTGTACAACACCTTAACTCAAGAAAAGGAAGTCTTTGTGCCCAGGGAGCCGGGGAAGGTAAGCGTGTATGTCTGCGGTGTTACCCCCTATGCCGATACCCACTTGGGGCATGCCCGGCCCAGCGTGGTGTGGGATGTAATCATCCGTTTCCTGCGCCATCTGGGTTATGAGACCCTGCATGTCCAGAACTTCACCGACGTAGACGATAAGATCATCCAAAGGTCCCTGGAAGAAGGGGTGCCGGCCCTGGAGATCTCCAAACGCTATATTAAGGAATACCTGGCCAGCATGGATGCGCTGGGCGTCCAGCGGGCGGACTATTATCCCAAAGTGAGCGAGCACATCGAAGAGATCATCAAGCTCATCCAGGGACTTGTGGACAAGGGTCACGCCTATGCAGTGGAGGGAGATGTGTTTTTCAGCGTCGCGTCCTTTGCCGAGTACGGTAAGCTCAGCAAGCAGAAGCTGGAGGAGCTGCGGGAAGGGACCCGCTTTGAGGTGGACCCCAAAAAGCGGGATGCCGCCGATTTCGCCCTCTGGAAGGCGGCCAAACCGGGCGAACCCGCCTGGGACAGCCCCTGGGGCAGAGGCCGGCCCGGCTGGCATATTGAATGCTCAGCCATGAGTTTGAAATACCTGGGTGAAGAATTTGACTTCCACGGCGGCGGAAATGATCTCATCTTTCCCCACCATGAGAATGAGATCGCCCAGTCGGAGGCGGCAACCGGCAGGCCCCTGGCCCGCTACTGGGTGCACAGCGGGATGATCACCCTCAAGGATACCAAAATGTCCAAATCCCTGGGGAACATCGTCTCCCTGAAGCGCCTTTTGGAAGAGTACCCCCCAGCGCTGCTGCGCTTTTACCTCCTCTCCACCCACTACCGTTCCAGTTTGGAATACTACGAAGGAAAGCTGGAGGAGATGAAGCGGGGTTGGTCACGCCTGAATGAGGCCGCCCGCAAGCTGCGGGAAGATCTGGCCGAGGCCCAGGAGGGTGAGCTGACAGCCTTTGATCAAGAGACCCTAGATAACCTGGAGCGCTATGCCGATGAGGTTGTGGATGCACTCAGCGATGATTTCAACACCGCCATGGCCCTGGGTGTCCTCTTTGATGTGGTGCGGGAGATCAACAGCTACAAGCACAAAGGGGGATTCCACCGCCAGGTGCTGCAGAAGGGCTGGGATATACTCCAGCTCTGGGCCGGGGAGATCCTGGGTGTGCTGGAGCTGGGGCAGCAGCGCCAGGAAGGCCTAACCGACGGGTTGATGGAGCTGATCCTGGCCATCCGGGAAGAGCTGCGGAGGGAGAGGAACTTCGCCCTGGCCGACCGCATCCGCGATCAGCTGGCCGAGCTGGGTGTGGTAGTGGAAGACACGCCCCAGGGGCCCAGATGGAAGGTGTGAGCGGTGTTTGTGCAAGGGGATTTGAACTTACAGGAACTGTCGCCTTTAACCCTGGCCTATGTGGGCGATGCCGTCTTTGAGCTCTATATCCGCACGAAACTGGTGGCCTACCCGGCCAAAGTGCACGATCTGCACCGCAGCGCGGTGAAGTACGTGCAGGCTGCCAAGCAGGCGGAGATTATCCATGCCTGGGAGCCGGAATTGACCGACGAGGAAAGGGAAGTGGTGCGCCGGGGCAGAAATGCTAAAGGGGGGGTACCCCGCAAGAGCGGTGCGGTGGAGTACCGCTTGAGTACAGGTATGGAAGCGCTTTTGGGCTACCTGTATTTGAGCGGGCAGGAGGACCGGCTGCGGGAGCTTTTGAGCAGGGTCACCCCCACCGTGGAGGCGTAAGACAAGGAGGATGGCTATGCAGGTTTTGAACAAGGGATTTGTCCGTTTGGTGGAACACATGGGCGGCGATGCTGCGGTGATCCGCAATGCCCGGCGCTGCTGGCGCAGCGAGTCCAAATCGGAGGATGCCGACCGCCAGCTGATCAGGCATCTCATCCGCAAGGGGCATAAAACCCCCTTTGAGGCCATGGTCTTCACCTTTGATGTGAAGGCGCCTTTGTTCGTGGCCAGGCAGTGGTTCAGGCACCGCATTGGCTCGTACAACGAAGAATCGCTGCGCTACTGCGTAGCCCTGCGGGAGTACTACGTGCCCGAGGGACTGGAGGGGGAGCTCTTGGAGGCCTGGATTAGGCAGAATGAAGGGGCTTTTGATTTCTACTATGAGCTGGTGAACAGCTATAAGCTCCCCAAGGAGCAGGCCCGCAGCGTACTGCCTGTGGGGATCTATACCAACTTCTACTGGACCGTGAACGGCAGTTCCTTGATGAACTTCCTCATGCTGCGCACGGCCAAGGATGCCCAGTACGAAATCAGGATGTATGCCAATGCCATTTTGGAACTGGTTAAGGAAGCAGCCCCCATCTGCTTCGGGGAGTTCGAGAGGGAGGTATTAAAGCGCGGTGGTTGATGTGGCCGGGCGCCAGCCCGTATTGGAGGCACTGCGCTCAGGGCAGGAGATTAACAAGCTGCTGGTGGCCAAGGGTCCTAGGCAGGGTGCGCTGCAGCAGATCGTGTCCTTGGCCAAGCAGCGCGGGGTTGTGATCCAGGAAGTGGACCGCAGCGTGCTGGACCGGCTGAGCCCTTCCATCAATCACCAGGGCGTCATCGCCCAGCTTGCGGAAGTGCGCTACTGGGAGCTTGCTGACCTTGTGGCCCGCCCCAGCGGAGACCCTTGGCCGCCCTTTTTGGTGCTCCTGGACGGGGTGCAGGATCCCCACAATCTGGGGGCCATCATCCGCAGCGCGGAAGCCTTGGGCGCCCATGGGGTGGTGATCCCCAAACGCCGGGGCGCCTTGGTGACGGAAGCTGTGATGAAGGCTTCGGCTGGGGCCGCCAATCATCTCCCCATCTGCCGGGTGACCAATCTGGCCGCCACCATTGATACCCTCAAGCAGGAGGGCTACTGGGTATTCGGCGCGGATGCCGCCGGCGAGCCCTGCTTTGAGCAGGATCTCACCGGCCCCATTGCCCTGGTGGTGGGGAGCGAAGGCTTTGGCCTGAGCCGCCTGGTGCGGGAAAAATGTGACTTCCTCTCCTCCATCCCCATGCGGGGGCAGGTCAACTCCCTCAATGCCTCGGTGGCAGCCTCCCTGCTCATGCTGGAGGTGGTGCGGCAGCGGAGCCTCCGCCAACCTTGACCCCCGCTAGGCCTTGGTGTATAATAAACCTGTGCCGTTTGGACAACCGTGTCTCGGACACGAGGGGTGGAGGCGATGGATGGTGAGTGTTAATGCCCACAAGAGGTGCTGTCACATGTACGAGAGCTTGAGCGATGAGGAAATCGTTCAGCTGGCTCGGGACACCGACGATGAGGCCCTGGAACACCTGATCAACAAGTACAAGAACTTTGTCAGAGCTAAAGCACGTTCCTACTTCTTGATCGGAGCAGACAGGGAAGACATCATCCAAGAGGGCATGATCGGGCTGTACAAAGCCATCCGAGACTTCCGTCCAGATAAACTGGCTTCCTTCCGTGCCTTCGCGGAGCTGTGCATCACCCGCCAGATCATCACTGCCATCAAAACAGCAACCCGCCAGAAACACATTCCCCTGAACTCCTACGTTTCCCTGAACAAACCCATCTACGACGAAGAATCTGACCGCACCCTTTTGGATGTGATTTCTGGCTCCAAGGTAACCGATCCCGAGGAGCTGGTCATCAGCCGGGAAGAGTTCTCCGATATCGAAACCAAGATGGTGGAGTTCTTAAGCGAACTGGAATGGCAGGTCCTCATGTTCTACCTAGAGGGCAAGAGCTATCAGGAAATAGCTGATGAGCTGGGACGCCATGTGAAGTCCATCGATAACGCCCTGCAGCGGGTCAAGCGCAAGCTGGAGCGCTACCTGGAAAAACGGGAAAGTATTCACTGAGATACCCACCTGCTTAATGGCGAGATTGCTGTTGACAGAACCTGAATAGGTTGCTATACTTCTAAGTGGTTAAGCCGGTGTAGCTCAATTGGCAGAGCACTCGACTTGTAATCGAGAGGTTGTGGATTCGAGTTCCACCTCCGGCTCCATTCATCAACGTGGAGGGATACCCAAGCTGGCCAAAGGGGGCAGACTGTAAATCTGCTGGCAGTGCCTTCGCAGGTTCGAATCCTGCTCCCTCCACCATTCCTCATAAATAACGACGCGGGGTGGAGCAGTCTGGTAGCTCGTCGGGCTCATAACCCGAAGGTTGTCGGTTCAAATCCGGCCCCCGCAACCAGATTTTCCAACCGTCAGAGAGATTCTGGTGGTTTTTTGTTGCCAGGATAGAGAACTCCCATACTATGACTCTAGAGATGCCTCTGGAAGGCTGGGATGGGAGGGCTCTAGTGTGCGGGCGTTCATGATCGCTCTGGCAATTACATATACTCTCCTCTGGCTGGTCCCCCTGTGGCTGGTCTGGCCAGCGGGCGTGTTGGTTTCCTTGTATCTGGTAACACTAAGCCTGAGGTTCAAGGGCCGGGAGCTCACTGACGGACAGATCTTGGCGGTTCTGATTGGATCATGGTTAGTCGTTTGCTGGGGCCTTGTCCTTTTCCTAGCACACTAGGAGGACTTTTTGGGGGCTTGGCGAATGTAACCGTAATCCTAAATTAGCAATGTTTTCCGGGAGGAGTGGAAAAGACAAAATGGCTAAGCAAAAGTTTGAGAGAACCAAACCCCACGTCAACGTAGGCACCATCGGCCACGTTGACCACGGCAAGACCACCACCACGGCTGCCATCACCATGCTGTTGGCCCGTAAGGGTTTGGGACAGGTGAAGAAGTTCGAGGAAATCGACAACGCTCCCGAAGAGAGGGAACGGGGCATCACCATTAACACGTCCCACGTGGAATATGAAACTGAAAAGCGCCAC
>NZ_JBHGXH010000044.1:0-1427 GCF_041936445.1 Candidatus Darwinibacter acetoxidans
CTAAAGCCGTCTTCGTCTCTTGCCCGCACCGTTTCACCCCCTGGCCAGGCTTGTCTCCATCTCCACCGAGTTTTCTCCGCCCCGCTCGGTCCAGTAAACCGTTACCCTGACCCGTAAATAATCAGCTTCAAGAGCGGACGCAGAGCTCCCCTTTATGCTCTCGCGGCGCTCAATGACCGTCTCGCGGCGGTAAAGCTCATACCCCTCCGGCAAGGGGTCCTCTGCGCTGGGGATCTGGTATCTGCCGTCCGGTTTATCCCGGATCAGGAGATCATACTTACTGAAGCCCTCTGATTTGAGCTCTTCAATCTTGTCCCGGCACAGGTTGGCGGCGACGGTCTGCCGCCCGGTCATGACCGTGTAGCTGTAGCCATTGAGCAGCATGGAGAGAACCGGTATCGAAACCAGCGCCAGGATGGTGATAGCCACCAGCAGCTCGGTAAAGGTAAAGCCCTCTTCTTGAATGGCGGTTTTCACTTCCCATCGGGGCTCGCCCATGCTTTGCCGACCCCCCAGTTATTCTACTAACCGGTGGCCCCGGTTTAAAATAGATGGTGGCGGCGTAAAACCGCCACCCTGTATCAATCTCATTGCTGTCTGACGTAATCATGCCCGTGAGTAACCGGGCCTAGGCCATTTTAACTTGTTTGCATTACGGTGAGGCAGGTGAGGCACTACGATAACCGCCCCACTGCCCGCGCGGCGCCGCCCAGGGTCTATCACCTGCTTGTCCGCCTTCCAGATCCAGGTAATATGCCCCATCATCTGTACCTAAAATGCCTTCCAGACCTTTGTTCGGAGCAGTTGTCGTCAGAATAGCGGGGATCTCCGGTTTTTCATCAAGGTATCCATCAACACCTATAAGAGCATCTATATCTGCAGGATACGCATCCTCAACGATGAAATACTGCTGCACGGCGGAGTCGATGGTGCGCAGGTTGGTATCGTGCGCCTTCTGGGCGGCCCCGATCATGGCATTGTTGTAGACCGGGATGCTGATGGCCACCAATATCCCGATGATGGCCATCACGATGACCAGCTCGATCAGGGTAAAACCTTTCTCCTCTCTCTGCAAACGCCGCAAGGCTTCGGCAATTTTCAAAACCACCTTTTTCACCTCCTTCTAATTTTATTCTGCTATCTATTTACCGGGCCGCCCTTTGCAGGGCCGGCCCTTAAACAGCCCCTGTTAAAACGCTTCGTACATCTTCAGCATCGGCGTCATGATCGAGATCAGCAGCAAGGCGACGATAAAGCCGACCGCGATAAGCAGCACCGGCTCGATAATTGCGGCCAGCCGGTCCAGAAAATAGGTTACCTCGGCCTCGTAGAAATCGGCCGACCGCGAAAGCATCTCGTCTAAAGTACCGGACTCTTCGCCGACGTGGACCATCTCGACCATCATCGGGGGGAAAATGGCACTTTCG